>JAIDVA010000133.1 GCA_029059925.1 Eubacterium sp.
ATATAAAGGGTGTTAAATCTGTATCGGGTATGGGCTTAATGCTCGGCGTTGAGATTGAAAAGGACGCAAAGGCAGTTGCAAATGAATGCCTTGCAAACGGACTTTTGGTATTGACAGCAAAAACAAAAATCAGACTCTTGCCTGCTCTTAACATAAGCAAAGCTGAGCTTGACGAGGGACTTAATATTTTGAAAGAGGTAATTGAAAAATGAAGCATTTATTGAAATTACAGGACTTGGAACAGAAGGATATTTTAGATATCCTCAATCTTGCAGATCAGCTTAAATACGAGACTAAGCATGGTATTGAGCATCATCATCTCAAGGGCAAAACACTCGGTATGATTTTCCAGAAAAGCTCAACGAGAACAAGAGTAAGCTTTGAGACAGGTATGTATCAACTCGGCGGTCAGGCACTTTTCCTTTCAAACAGGGATTTGCAGATTGGCAGAGGTGAGCCTGTAGAGGATACTGCAAGAGTACTTTCACGCTATCTTGACGGAATTATGATCAGAACCTTTGAGCAGAAAGAGGTTGAGGATTTGGCTGAATACGGCTCAATTCCGATTATCAACGGACTTACAGACTACTGCCACCCTTGCCAGGTGCTTGCAGACCTTATGACAATCCGTGAGTACAAAAAGAGCTTTGAAGGACTCAAATTCTGCTTTATCGGTGACGGAAATAATATGGCAAACAGCCTTATTGTCGGTGCAATCAGAATGGGTATGAGCTGTGCAATTGCCTGTCCTGACGAATATAAGCCTGATGCTGAACTTATGAAATGGGCTGAGGAAAACGGCGACTTTATGTGCAGTGATGATATTCTCGCCTGTGCTAAGGATGCTGATGTGCTTTACACAGACGTATGGGCATCCATGGGTCAGGAGGAAGAAAAAGCAGAGAGAGAAAAGATTTTCAAGGACTTCCAGATTAACGACGAGGTTATGGCTGTTGCTAAGGAGGATGCAATGGTGCTCCACTGTCTGCCTGCGCACAGAGAAGAGGAAATCACTGCAAAGGTATTTGAGGCTCATGCAGATGAAATCTTTGATGAGGCAGAAAACAGACTGCATGCACAGAAAGCAGTGCTTGTTAAATTATTAGGTTAAATTATTGTTTAGCGTAGGGGCGAACATTGTTCGCCCGTGGGCACAACGATAATGTTGGCGGGCGCACACTGTGCGCCCCTACGAACCACGTTATCTACGCGTTTGTAGGGCGCGATGCCCACATCGCACCGTCACATACAAACGCAACGATGATATTCCCCTGTCAAGGGAAATATCACGTAGTAACAAAAGGGTTCACATCGTTCCCTACGATTGTTTAACCAACGCTTACTAAGCTAAACAATAACATACTGCAATAACTAAAATTATTAGGAATCAAAACTATGAACGATAAAATTTACATTTGTCTTGCAAACGGTGATATATTTGAGGGCAAAAGCTTTGGTGCCAAGAGCGAGGTTTTAGGCGAGCTTGTATTCACCACAGGTATGGGCGGATATATTGAAACGCTGACTGACCCAAGCTATTATGGTCAAATTGTTATGCAGACCTTCCCGCTTATCGGCAACTACGGCTTTATTGACGAGGATATGGAAAGCACAAAAAGTGCTGTGTGTGCTTACATTGTGCGTGAATACTGCGATGCACCGTCAAACTTCAGATGCGAATACACACTTGAAAAATATCTCACTGACAACAACATTGTCGGTGTTTATGATGTTGACACGAGAGAACTGACAAAAATCATCAGAGAATACGGTGTTATGAACGCAGTAATCACCGATAATCCCAACAAGGTTGATATGGATAAGCTTAAGGCTTATGAGGTAAAGGATGCTGTTAAATCCGTATCCTGCAGCAAGCCTTATATGAGTGCGTCTGACGAGCACAAATACAATGTTGTGCTGATTGACTACGGCACAAAAAAGAATATTGTGCGTGAGCTGAACAAGCGTGGCTGCAATGTTGCTGTTGTGCCCTACAACACAAAGGCTGAAGATATATTGTCTCTAAATCCTGACGGAATTATGCTCTCTAACGGACCCGGTGACCCTGAGGAAAATATTGACGAAATTGAAGAGCTTAAAAAGCTAGTCGGTAAAAAGCCGATATTTGCAATCTGCCTTGGCCATCAGCTTTTGGCGCTTGCAATGGGCGGCAAAACAACAAAGCTCAAATACGGCCACAGAGGTGTTAATCAGCCTGTTAAGAATATTGAAACAGGCAGAACCTTTATTTCTTCTCAAAATCACGGCTATGCTGTTGTGAATGACTCTGTTGAGGCTGTCGGCGGTAAGGTAAGCTATATAAATGCCAATGACAACACCTGTGAAGGTGTAGTCTATGAGAATAAAAAGGCATTCTCAGTTCAGTTCCACCCTGAGGCCTGCTCAGGTCCGCACGACACAAGATTTATATTTAACAAATTTATTGATATGATGGGAGGTAAAAGCTAATGCCTCTTAATAAGGATATTAAAAAGGTACTTGTTATCGGCTCCGGTCCTATTGTTATCGGCCAGGCAGCCGAGTTCGACTATGCAGGTGCACAGGCCTGCCGCGTACTCAGAGATGAAGGCATTGAGGTTGTACTCGTTAACTCCAACCCTGCTACAATTATGACAGACAAGGCACTTGCCGACCATATTTATCTTGAACCTTTGACCGAAGAAACAGTCAAAAGAATTATAGAAAAAGAACGTCCTGACTCCATTCTCTGCGGACTTGGAGGACAAACGGGACTTACAATCGGTATGCAGCTTGCAAAAGACGGCTATCTTGACAAGATGGGCGTTAAGCTGCTCGGAACAAATGCCGAGGCTATTGACAAAGCTGAGGACAGACAGATGTTCCGTGACACAATGGTTAAAATCAATCAGCCTGTTGTGCCGAGTGATATTGCATATACTGTAGAACACGCAAAGGAAATTGCAAATGATATCGGATATCCTGTTATCATTCGTCCCGCATTCACCCTCGGCGGTGCAGGCGGCGGTGTGGCACACGATGAAAGAGAGCTTGAGATAATAGCTAAAAACGGCTTAATGCTCTCCCCTATCACGCAGGTGCTTGTTGAAAGATATATCGCCGGCTGGAAGGAAATTGAGTTTGAGGTAATGCGAGACAGCGTCGGCAATGTTATTGCTGTATGCTCTATGGAGAACTTTGACCCTGTCGGTGTTCATACAGGTGACAGTATCGTAATTGCCCCTGCCGTTACACTTGCTGATAAAGAATACCAGATGCTGCGTTCGGCATCACTTGACATTATCACAGAGCTTGGTATTGAGGGCGGCTGCAACTGTCAGTTTGCACTGAATCCTGAAAGCTTTGAATATTCGGTAATTGAGGTTAACCCAAGAGTTTCGCGCTCATCTGCGCTTGCATCCAAGGCAACCGGCTACCCGATTGCAAAGGTTACTACAAAGATTGCGCTCGGCTATACACTTGATGAAATCAAAAATGATATCACAGGCAAAACCTGTGCTTGCTTTGAGCCGACACTCGACTACGTTGTTGTTAAGCTGCCGAAATGGCCTTTTGATAAGTTTGTAAACGCATCAAGAAAGCTCGGCACACAAATGAAAGCCACAGGCGAGGTTATGAGCATCGCGCCTAACTTTGAGATGGCAATTATGAAGGCTGTACGCGGTGCTGAAATCGGACTTGATACGCTTAACAATAAAGCGCTTGATTATGCAGACATTATGGCAAAGCTGAAGGAGCAGGATGATATCAGACTGTTCTCTGTATTCAAGGCAATCAAGCAAGGCATAAGTATTGAGGAAATTCACAAAATCACAATGATTGATGAATGGTTCCTTGCAAAGCTGAAAAATCTTGCCGATTATGAGAACGAGATTGACGGCAAGCCGTTATCTGAAGAGCAATACCTTAAGGGTAAAAAGCTCGGCTACACAGACAAGGCACTTGAACGAATCAGCAGCAGCACGCTTGCTCATCACCGTGACTGCGTATACAAAATGGTTGACACCTGCGGTGCTGAATTCGAGGCTGAAACACCATATTTCTATTCAACCTATGATAACCACTGTGAGTCAAGGGCACTCGCTAAATCTGATAAAGAAAAAATAATCGTACTCGGCTCGGGTCCTATCAGAATCGGACAGGGCATTGAGTTTGACTATTCCTCTGTACACTGTGTATGGACACTCAAGGAGCTCGGCTACGAGGTTATACTCATCAACAACAACCCTGAAACCGTATCCACAGACTTTGATACGGGTGACAGGCTTTACTTTGAGCCGCTGACTGACGAGGATGTTATGAACATCATCAAGGCTGAAAATCCGATTGGTGTTGTTGTTGCCTTCGGCGGACAGACAGCAATCAAGCTGACAAAATTCCTTGATGACAACGGCATCACAATCCTCGGAACAAGTGCTGAATCAATTGACGTTGCAGAAGACAGAGAACGCTTTGACGCACTGCTTGAAAGGTTCGGCATTTTCAGACCGAAGGGCGAAAGTGTTATGACGCTTGATCAGGCTCTTGCGGCTGCAAACAGGCTTGAATACCCTGTTCTGCTTCGCCCGTCATACGTTATCGGCGGTCAGAATATGACCATTGCATACACAGATGATGATGTATGTCAATATATGGATATCATTCTTGCACAGGGCATTGAAAATCCTGTGCTTGTTGACAAATATATGATGGGCACAGAGCTTGAGGTTGACTGTATATCAGACGGCAAGGATGTACTTATCCCCGGTATTATGGAACACATTGAGCGTGCAGGTGTTCACTCAGGTGACTCCATTGCCGTATATCCGCCATACAATCTCAATGATATGATGCTTGAGAAAGTATGCGACATTTCTCAAAAACTGGCACTGTCACTCGGTACAAAGGGACTTGTTAATATACAGTATCTCATTTATCAGAATGAGCTGTATGTTATTGAGGTAAACCCTAGAGCCTCAAGAACTATCCCTTATATCAGCAAGGTAACCAATGTGCCTATGGTAGAGCTTGCAACAAAGATAATGGTTGGCTCTTCACTTACTGAGCTTGGTTACGGCACAGGGCTTTATAAAACACCGCCTTACTATGCGGTCAAAGTACCTGTATTCAGCTTTGAAAAGCTCAATGACGTAAACTCAAAGCTCGGACCTGAAATGAAATCAACAGGTGAAGTATTAGGTGTTGGTAAAAATCTTATTGAGGCACTGTTCAAGGGTCTTGTATCGGCAGACTTTAAGACAGATTTCCACCGTAAGGACAATCACGGTGTGCTGATTACGGTTACCAAGCAGGATCGTTTTGAAATCGTTAATCTTGCTAAAAAGCTTGATGATCTTGGTGCAAAAATATGGGCAACACCTGAAACTGCGAAAGCCATTGAAAGCCTTGGTATTGACGTATCCGTAGTGAACAAGCTGCGTGAAGATAACTCTATTATGGAGCTTGTTGAATCAGGTCAGCTTGACTATATTGTTTACACAGGCAAGAGCGACAAGAAATCCATTGCAGATTACATTAAGCTGCACAATCGTGCAAATCAGCTTGGCATTGCAACCATCACATCACTTGATACGGCAAATGCCATTGCGGACATTATCGCATCACGCTACAAGCAGACCAACACAGAGCTTGTTGACATCAATGATATGCGCGAAGAAAAAGGAATTCTCAAATTCTCTAAAATGCACGGCACAGGCGATGACTATATCTTCTTCAATAACCAGTGCGGCATCATTACCTGCCCTGAAAGCTTTGCCATTGAATTTACTGACAGACACAAGGGTATCGGCGGTGACGGTATTGTTCTGATTGAAGACAGCGAAATTGCAGATGCCAAAATGCGTATTTTCAACCTTGACGGCTCTGATGGAAACATGGCAGGCAACTCCATCCGTTGTGTCGGTAAATTCCTTTATGATAATGATATGGTCAAAAAGGATAAGCTGACGATTGAGACTGCATCAGGTATAAAGGAGCTTTCACTGTTCACGAGAAACGGTAAGGTATCCTCCGTAACCGTTAATATGGGCAAAGCTGAGCTTGAACCTGCAAAAATCCCTGTTGACCTTGCGGGTGATAAAATCATCAACTCCCCTGTTATAATTAACGGCAAAGAATATAAAATCAACTGCTGTGCAGTTGGCAATCCACACTGTGTGGTATTTGTTGATAATGTTGACAAGCTTGAATTGCAGAACGTAGGCCCGCAATTCGAAAATGCCGATATTTTCCCTGAAAGAATCAACACGGAATTTGTAAGAGTTGTAAATTCAACAACACTTAAAATGCGTGTATGGGAGCGCGGCAACGGCGAAACACAAGCCTGTGGAACAGGTGCTTGTGCGGCGGTTATATGTGCTGTCGAGAATGGCTATTGCAATAAGGGTGAAAACATCACAGTAAAAGTCAAGGGCGGCGATTTAATCGTTAATTATACCGATGAAAAGGTAACCCTTACAGGTGATTGCAATCTTGTCTATAAGGGTGAAATTGAATATTAATCCAAACATATCAAAAAGCCTTGCGGTTTTATTACCGCAAGGCTTTGCTGTTTTAAATTATAATTTAAAAATCTTCAAACAAACAATTGTTAAAATCAAACACAGCGCAATGGGAATTTGTGTGATAGGTATTGCCGTTATAGAAAACGGTTATGCCCTTTTCATCAGCTGAAATGTCAAAGCATTTTGAAAAAAGCCTGATATTCTGAAGTGAGATTTCAGGGCAAGTATCACAAAGCTGCGGCTGAATTCTCAGCTGATTCAAGCCAACTGCCTTAAGTCCAAATAAGCCCTCCGTTATGATTCTTGCGAAAAGCAAACTCTCGGCTGCCAGATGTGCTCTGTTGCCCTCGGGATAAGCTTCAAAAGGATATGGACAATGCGAACCGAGCAATCTGTTTTTGCAATAATTAAGCGTTTCCTTCATTCCTATATTGGCCTTACCGGCAAGAAAAACACCTCTGAGTGCAAAGAGCAATGATCTGTCCCATGTAGTATTATTTGCCGAAGTAGATTTCATCATACCGTTATTATACAAATTTGGTGAAAAGAGTGCTTTTATTGTCTCATCCACTCTGTCAAAAATTTCAACTGTAAGCGGCATACATATCCAGGAACGCAGGTCCTTATTTCCGTCATAATACCTATATGTATCAAAGCCCTCAACCTTACTGCCGAAATATTTTTCAATTGCAGTTTTAAGCGCACATCTCTCTTTAATCCACAGCTGCTTATGCGCATCATCACCGATTATTTCAGCAAGGACAGCGGCATTGCCAAGTGCATCATATGTAATGCAGGAGGTAAACAGGTTTGCATTACCTGACTCAAATCTGTTTTCAAGCTCGTCGGAATCACTTGATATTACACCATTTTGATTTTTGCGTGATAGTGCAAAATCGAGACACCATACAAGGCTATCCCAGAATCGTTCAATAAGCTTAGTATCGCTCATTTCAAGCAGGAATCGTGAGATGCCATAGGCATACATTTCACCGTCACCTCTGTCACCAGCACCATTCCAATAATCTGTTCCCTCGGCAATAATACTTGTTACAAGAGCTCTTTTGTCCTTCATCGGCTTGTCGGACTTATCCATATATGCCTCATAGAGTGAATAGCAGTTAATGCTCTGCTCTATACCTGCTGCATAGCCTGAGAACGGGAAGAACGGATTGGCATATTCGCACTGGTCATTTGTCCACAGTGCAGCATAATAATTACCGCCGCCCGGTGCGTGCATGAGTCCGTTTTTCGTTTTGAAAATACTTTCACTGCCCCTTAAGATACAATGTGAAAACTGTGCATCAAGCTCGGGGAAAGGAGTTTTAAGTCTGAGTGAGCCGAACATTTCATCAACAAAGCTTCTTCTCGCCTCAATCTCATCTTTTATTGAAAATTCAGACATCCTATTCTGATAAGCAAAATAAACACAATAAAATGTAAAGCTTTCCTTAGGCTTTAATCGGTACTCACGTCTGCAAGGCTCAGAAGACTTGAGCGTATCATAGAAAACAACCGAGCATTCAGCCGTTATGCTGCCACCAACACACCAAAAATTATTTGTCTTTTTGCTATAGCCCTTTGAGCTTACCTCATAATTGCAGGCAATGCCTGATGTATTGCTTACTGTTACCGCCTCAATAAGTGCACACTGATTCACAGCCGGTAAAAGCTCACGTACGATTTTTGTACCGAAATCGGCATTTGACGTAATTTTCAGATTGCCCTTTATGCTTATTTGTTCAGGGTATTCCTTTATTTTCTTGCCATTTGCCTTTATAACTGCACAATCACCATTAAAATTATGGCTGAAGGATGAGCCTGTCAAATTCGGCTTGAAACGAAGTGTAGGAACGGTAAGATGCCGCATCAAACGCAGTCTGCCCTCTTTATCATTGCCGTAGCTTATGATTGCAGATGCTAAAAAACCAGCCATTTCAATATGGTCACTTACGCCGTAACCATCCTTTTTTATATCCCATATAACTTCATTGTCATCACCTAAAAGCCTTGTTCTGCGGGCATTAATTTCAGATGCTCTCGGTCTTGCCCATAAGGCAAATGGTGTAGGTCTCATTACAGCATCATGGATAGTATACAGCTTTTGCTTTACGTTATTCATCTCCTGCTCTCTCCTTTAAATCGCTGATAATTTTTTGATGATCCTCTTCCTTCAGATTGTAGAAGAACATAGGTATAACACAAATCACACAGCTGATAATTGTTGTTATAATAAGAATGTTAAATATTGGAGTTCTTACAGCAGAATCATACAAAACAGTATAATCCTCCTTTAATCCGTAATGCTCATAAAAATACGGAATAATAAGGCCTGTAAACATACCTGCGAGTGTTGTGATCATTGCACCGAACTGTGTAATAAAGCCCTCAAGTCGAACGCCTGTTTTCCACTGCTGATAATCGAAGATTTCAGCTGTCATAGATGATGTTACAACACTGTCGCCGCCCAATGTAAGAGTAGCAAGATACAGGAACACAAAAAATACGACCGTATTATCCATTGTGAAAAGCATAACAGCACAGAATAACGCACGGATTAAATTTGTCCAAATTACCACATTTCTTTTGCCAAACTTCTTCGCAAGAAGCGGTGCAAGAAGCATAAGCGGTACCGATGCCGTACCGATAACAGTATTCATAATACCAAGCATTGTATCACTTTTTATCTGATAAATACAATACCAGCCGAGTATTGAGCCGATGCCGTATTTAAGACCGCTTAAAATTGAATGAATATTAATCAGCCAGAAATACTTGTTTTTGGCTACCTGCTTTATTCCCTCGCTGAATTTTACCTTTGCCACATAATCCTTGGCAACAACAATTTTTTCTTCTGTTCCTTTAAAGGTAATGATACTTAAAATAATACCTATAATTGAAAATATAGGGAAGAAAATTCTGTAGGTTTTAAAATCCGTCATACCGCCGGTGAGCGTTGCAAGTATCGGCAGAAGCATATTAACGATCGACGGACCTAAGCTATATATAAACATGCTTACCGAAAGCAGACTTGTGCGTTCCTCACCGTTAGGTGTAAGCACCTGTGCAAGACTTGTAAATGCCTGAGCATAAAGAGACTGAAAAATCATCATGCACGCATATGTAACACCTATAATTGCAGTCTTTGCCCAATAATTAATATCGTTCGGAATAAATGCCATCAGACATAGCAAAATTGCCGTCGGCACACCCGTATACAATAAATAAGGACGGAATTTGCCGTATTTTGAATTGGTATTATCAATAAGCATACTGATAAACGGTGTTTTAATCAGATTAATAATACCCATAATAATGTTCATCCACGCAAGATGTGTAGGCTTAATACCATATGCCGAGCCGACAAGCAAGCAGTTTGCTGAAAGTGCAACATAACCAAAAAGTGAGTTGATGGTATTAACGCCGATACCGCCAAAGCTGTATGCAGCAAACTCACGATACGATATGTATTTTCCCTCGGCAGGTGTTTTCCAATGATTTTTGATTTCCATTGGTATCTTCTTAATTTTTTCAAGCATAATGAATCCCCCTCAAAATTAAATGCTTAATACTGTTTTGATTTTTTTGCACGGATTAACATATTTTCATTCAGTTCATCTTACCATTTTTATAGTTGAATTTCAATATCTGCTTTTTATTATTAAGCAGGTATTCTATTTTTATTATATCTTTTTTACAAAGCTGAGCATCTATTATTTCAACTTCTTTATCACGGATAGTATCCAGAAATATATGCATCTGCTCTTCGCTGTATTGTGAAATATTATCTGATACAAACAAAAGACTGCCAAACAGACTGTTTATTACTGCAAGAAGCTGACGCTGCCTGATATCCATTTCTATATTGTCATCACGCAAAAGGAATACATCGGGATCATTCAAAAAAGCTCTGCCGTTCAAGCCTCTTCTGAATATCGAGCAAGCGACTGTATTGGGTGTGCTGACATCCTCACGAATCTGGAATTTATCATATTTCCATTTAAGTGCAACATCGGCTCCTATACGGCAAAAATTAACCTTTCCAAATGCAGGCATAAGCGGCACACCACAGCCCAGAATCATTTTGTCACCAACACATTCTCTGATAAAATCCATTGCCTCACACATGATTTGGCCTCTGCTTTTATTATATATAGGAACAAGGCAGGCTGCATAAAGAAAATCCAGTTTTACCATATCAAAGCCCCAATCATTGAGGAGCGTGTTAAATACATGCTTAATATAGTCAGCTGCTTCTTTATTATAAAAATCAACAGCGTAAAAGCCACCCCAATTAGCACCTGCTAAATACGGTACTCCGCTTTCATCACAAATAAGCCAATCACGGTGCTCTTTGTAAATAAACGAATCCTTAGCTGCTGCAAATGGTGACAGCCATAGGCCCGCCATCATTCCGGCAGTGTGAATTTCATCGGCAAGATATTTCATACCATTGGGAAATTTATTACTGTCAACATTAAGCCAATCACCTGTGCTTTGTTGATAGCCATCGTCAATCTGAAATATATCGACTTTCTTTGAAATTCGGGACAAAGCCTTTAAATCAGCCTTTACTATTTCCTCATTGATATTTTTATAATAATTATACCAGGTAGTGTATCCGCATTGCCTTGCAGAATTCAGACATTTAATGTCCATCATTTCAAACCATTTATCAAATACTTTATCATATTTACCATTTAATACAGTAAAATCTGCAAGCAAGGTTCTTTTGCTGAATACAACACCATCAAAATCCTTTTCAATAACAGCTATTGATTTATTTACATCAAAACGTATTATTGTGTAGCCACACCTCTCACTTAAAGAAGCAAATAAATCAATATGATTTCCATCCTTTACATATCCATATGAATAACCATAAAAAACGCCTTTTTTTCTTGGGTATTTACAGAAAAAATAGTCACCGGCTCTTCCCATACCGCTTTGGGAATTTAACGGACTTTTTACCATCATTTCTTTTATAAGTGTAAAGCCATTCATTTTTTCATCAATACGGTATTCACGGCTTTCAGTCCACGACTGATAACCATTAACAAAAACAGTTTGATTGCTCTTATAAGAATAGGGTATAATAATTTTAAAATTTTTTATTCTTATTTTAGTATTCGGTATGATTTCGACAATAAAACGATTATTCTCACGTCTTTCATTAATGGTGAAATGAGCACATTGGGTCTTATTTATATTATAGATTTCACCATTACACTCATAGCTGATTTTATAGGAATACATAAATTCTCCTTACTCTTGCTAATAAATAAAATATATGTTATCATG
>JAIDVA010000134.1 GCA_029059925.1 Eubacterium sp.
CCTGTGAATACATTAATATACCAAATTTGAGCCTGTGTGGTTGTGGTGGTAGTTGTTGTAGTGGTTGTGGTGGTTGTTGTCGTTTGCTCTTCAGTGGTATCAGGTTCAGTAGTACGTTCTGCTTTGGATGTGGAGAACCTCTGTGAAGTAGTCTGTGATGTTGATGGCTCGGTTGTAGAGGTTATATCGTTATTTTTTGATTTGCTGTGAGCAATAACAGCAACAGATGCAATAACAGCCACAAGAACAACCGCAAGAATTGCTATTACTATAACACTTTTCTTCTCGATAGGATTTTTGGCATTGTCCTCCTGTTGATATGGCAAATTCTGAGCTGTAGGATTTGCAGTTTGCTGTAAAGATGGCGGTGCAGGTGTGAATTGTGCTGCCGGATCATTCTCGGCCGGATTAACCTCAATATCCTCCTCATCATAAAGCGGAGAACCGCAGGTTTCGCAAATATAGCGGTTGTCATCATTATAAGTTCCGCAATTTTTACATCTCATAATTAAGTCTCCTTAGTTCTGTAAAACAGATAATATATATAGTCATTATAGCACAGGACGTATGAAATCTCAATAAAATTGAAGTAAATTTACTTTTCTTTAAAATAAAATGTGGTAATTTTTAAATTTCTATTGACTTTTTTGTCAATTTAATATAAATTTTATATGTAGTGTTTTGTTTAAAACAGACTCGTATAAATTTGAAAGGGGAATCCTGAAATGAACAAATATGTGAAAAAAGGATTATGCGTTGCACTTGCAGCAGGTCTTATTGCTACCTCATTTGCTGGTTGTGCAAAAATCAACTATGTAACAAATGGTGCTGTAGAGGCTATCTATAAAGTAAAAGATGGCTCTTGGCAGAATGCTGAAGGCGAAGAAGGCGGTGCAGGCGCAGAGGCAGACGGCAATGCAATTGTAATCGATGAGTTTGCAGCAGGTACATACGGCGGTGTTGAGTTCGCTTCTGTTGAAGATGTAGCTAACTACTATATTGAGGCTTATAATTATTCAAAGACCTTATTGGTTGATTATAAGGATGCAGACGGCAATCCTCAGAAATGGTATAAGCTTCTTGGCGAAGAGGAACTTAAGGTTGAGAACATTATGATCGGCGGTTCAGCAAATGCTATGATTAACAACCTTGTTCCTGGTATTGTAGGCAGCTTATATTCTCCTGGTCTTAATGGTCTTGTACCAAGTACAAACAGAGACCCTGCTCTTGATACAGATGAATGGGATGGCAATGGTGAAACTCTTACAACAAGCCGTCTTGTTGCTGATGACCTTGTAATGGCTAATGTTAAGGATAACGGTGATGGCACTATCACAATCCAGCTTCAGCCTAAGGCTGTAAATATGAGTGCTCCCGGTAAGGACGCACAGGGTCACGTATTCCAGTCACTCGGTGCAATTGATGCAACTGTTGACAGCATCAGTGCATTAAGCTGGTCACAGGGTACAACAGCAGAAAACTGTAAGGTTAACTATCAGGGTGGTGTAGCTACTGTTACTATCGACACAGCTACTAAAGAAATTGTTAACGCTGATTATGTAATGAAAGCTGTTGTAGCTGTTACACATGCTAACATTGCTGTAATCAAGGATAAGAGCGCAAGCCTTGATATTACAATGGAATGGAAATATCCTGCATCAGATGACTATTTGATGTCAAGTAAGGGTGTAACACGCGCATAAGTATAGATTGAACACTTATCTTAACTAATAACTAAATACTAAATACTAAATACTAAATAATACTCCGGCATAACCTCGGCATTATCTTAGCATACCCCAGCAAACTCCGGCATTCATCACGGCGACTATAATCTGGGAGGCTTAGCCCATGAAAAAGGTTTTTAATAAAGTATTATGTACAATGCTTGCAGCTGTGCTTTTGTTTTCACTTGCAGGCTGTGCTAAAATCAGTTATGTAACTGATGGAGCAATTAATGCTATGGGCAGAATTGCAGATGGCAGTTGGCAGGATAATGTGCAGGAAAGTACCTCCACTGAAGATAATGTGATTGTTATAGGCACATTTACAGCAGGTACTTATGGGGGAATAGAGTTTGCCTCTGAGGCAGATGTCGTGAATTACTACGTTGAATGTTACAATAATACTAAGGCTCAGACTGCTAAGTATGTTGATGAAGACGGCAATACACAGGAATATTATGCGTTTTTGGGTGAAGAAAGACTTGACGTTGATAAAATGCTTATTGACGGTAAGGAAAATGCAATGCTCAATAATGTAGTTCCGGGTATTGTAAATTCAACCTTTGCTTATAATACTTACGGTCTGCCGCCAAGTAATAACAGAGATCCTCTTATTGATAATGACAATATGGAAAACGGCAATCCGGGTGCGTATGATTTCAGACAATCCTATTTTACGCCCGACGATTGCTTAGCCTGTAATGTTGCTGAAAATGCAGATGGTACAATTACAATAGAATTGCAGCCAAAGGATGCGTCAATGTCGGCACGAGGTGTAGATTCTCAGGGTCGCTTCTTTGAAGTGCTTAAGGATTTGGGTTCAACTGTAGGTGATATTTTTGATGATTACAGTGCTCTTTCCTGGGCAAGCGGTACTACAGATGAAAACTGTATTGTTGATTATAAGGGCGGAACAGGCAAGGTAACAATTGATCCTAAAACAGGTTTAGTTGTTGAAGCCGATTACCATATGAATGTTATGGTTGAGGTTAAGCATGCCAATATCACTGCAATTAAGGATAAGAATGGTGCAATATATATTTCGCATTATATACACTATCCGGCAGCAGATGATTATCTGTTAGAGTATAAAGGTATTAAAAAAGCATAAATAAATCATTAAAAAACGATTTTTCGGTTGATATCGGAAAATCGTTTTTGTTTTTATATTTTAATAGTACTTGTGAAGATATATCTGATGTGAATGATTTTATTATACCTTCATATAACAGAGAAATTGTATTTTTTCCTTAATTGATTCGCAAACAGAACGAATTATGCTATTATATAGATATTTGATAAAAACAGTTTTTTATTATCAAGAAAAAATCTATTTCGTTTACTAAAATAGTGTTGAAAGGAGGTTGGATAATGAATCAGGTCGATAGTTTACAAAGAGGTATTGATTATATTGAAAAAAGTTTAACTGAAGAACTCAGCAATCAAAATCTGCAATCGGTTACCTCAATGAATATTAATCAGTTTCAAAAAACATTTTTGAGCATTACCGGCTATACAGCAGGTGAGTATATAAGAAATCGCAGATTGACTCTTGCCGCTTTTGAGCTGATTAACAGTAAAAACTCTGTGCTTGATATTGCCTTGAAGTATGGATATGAAAGCAGTGAGGGCTTTTCAAGAGCTTTTAAGGAATTTCACAATGTTAATCCAAAAGAAATTAAAAAAGGCAAAACAAATTTTAATATATTCAACAAAATAACACTTGAAATTAAAGTAAACGGAGGAAGCAAAATGAAATTTAAAATAGTTGAGTTAGACAGTCAGGATTTTGCAGGCTTTAAAGCAATATCACATGGTAATATGAATAGAGATATTGATAATCGTTGGGATAACGATGATGATGCCTGGGAATCATCCAGAAAAGAGCAAAATGCTTTAATGACGGATAACCATATCTGGTATGAGGTGTATCGGAAAATAGATGATTCTAAATATTTTCATTTTATTTGTTCAAAGTGCAGTAGTATTCCGGATGGCTGTGAAAAAGTACATTTTGACGGCGGATTATTTGCGAAAATTACAACTGAAAAATGCAAGTATCCTACAGAGCAGTTAAAGGATGTATATTATCAGACTCTTATTGATAATGAATGGCTGTTAAACAGCGGATATAAATTAGATGATGAAAGAAATCAATTGTATATTACAAACTGGACTATGCTTGAGAAAGAGGAAAGATATATTGAAATATACTTACCAATCTCTAAAGTGTAATTTAAATTTTTAAAATATTCAGTTAAAGGGTTAGATACTCGGTGCATTAGCATTGAGTATCTAACCCTTTTTATTATCAATGAACCTTATTTATTCATGAATATCTGATTCTCTTGACCTTTTCAAGTCATTAAACATTTGCTGTTTTTCTTTGCCTGTAATGCTGTAAAAGAAAATCGGTAGTGTGCATATCAGACGAATTACTGCAGGTGTGAGTGAAAAAACAATCCATATATTTTTTTGAACAGAATTGCTTTGCGTAATCATTTGTCCTTGTCCTGATACATACCCTATTAGGCTAAGCAGAAATGCTGCAAGACCTTGAGCAAGTGTGCCGTAAACCTTAACTACACTGTTTTTTAGTGAAAAGGCAACCCCTTCCATACGAACACCCGTTTTCCATTCTGCATAATCCGTTGCTTCTGTCAGCATTTCTGTTGGCAGTGTGTTTAAAATTCCACCAAAAAGTCCAGTGACGCAGTTGCACAGAATGATTGCAGGCAGCATCACTTTTATATTTTGAAAGTGCTTTAAGCCTATAAAGAATAGTATAAGCTGAAAAGTACCAACTGTGATATTGCTTAAAATCAGGATTGTTTTATTGCTGAAATGCTTTTTTGCTGTTTTAATAAGTGAATATGAAAAAATAGAGATAACAAAAGCGGGGGCAGCTGCTATTATTGAAAGACTGGCGTAACCTAAAACATCAAGGTAATAGTATGTTGAAAATGCCTCGCCGATTCCTACAAAACTTAAAATCAGGTTTGATGAAAGCAGTAATAGCATTGGTTTATTGCGTATAAGATTTGATAACAGCTCCTTTACAGGCTGTACAGCTTTTTTCTGCACAATTCTTTCTTTTACGAAATAGCCTGAAAGGGAGAAAATTCCGACTCCCACGGTTCCTGCAATAATCCCGATTATTAAAAATATTTCAGCCATAGATAGTTTGGTTTTGCCTGATTTTGAGAAATCCAATATCATTGGAATGATTACAAGCACCAATGAGCCTGATAGTTGAACACATATACTTGCTGTGGATATTGCTTTCTGCCTATCAATAGGATTTTGGGAAATTACTGCAGCTAAGCCACCAAAAGATACGTCGGTAATTGAATAAAAAAATTCCCACAAAAAATATGTTATCAGTAAATATATTACTTTGGCAGAGGATAGGGGAGAATTGTTTTTTATAAACAAAGGCCCCATAAAAATGAATATAGTAGTGATTGCCTGAAAAGGCGTAAAAATTCTGATAAGTCGGGTGAGCTTGCCTTTTGAACTGCTCTTTCTGTCAATTAAGGTTCCAATCAGAGGATTGTTTATAATGTCCCATATTCCACCTATTAAAAATATAATGGAGATAACTCTGGCATCAACAGAAAATACATTGACATAAAAGTACATCAGGTATGAAGAGATTAGGGAGTATCCTATAACCTGACCGCCGTTTGATATTCCATAAATAAGTCTTTCTCTTGTTGTTAAGCTTTTTTCATCATGATTTTGCATTGCTCATTCTCCTTAAAATTATACATACTTTTGGTATGTATGTATTCAAAACAAAAACCGTTAATACGGTTTTGTTTAATTTGTGTAATTTTCAAATAATGGGTAAATATCGTCAAGAACTCCGCCAAGTCCCATTTTGTCTGCCATATCACATAAAAACATAAACTTGTTTTTCATTTCATCTTTATCACAACGAAAAACAATAGGATTAAGCCAGATGTTCGCAAGCATCAGTATAACCTGTGCAAGCTCCTTTGGGTATTTTGTAGTGATTGATCCGTCGGCAATTCCTTGATTTATTACCGGCTCAAAATACTGCGGTGCTAAGTGGTTGACCGTTCTGTTAAGGTAGTCGCTTAAAAGCTCAGGTGATTTTTTATAATCAACTTTCATTGATGCAAAACGCATTTCGTCTGCATCACTTAAAGAGGTTGCAAACATTTTTGTAAGCTTTTCTTTGCCGTTTAAGTTGCTATCCTTTATAATTTTGTCCCAGTCAGCAAGTAGGTGATTATCAGCATAAATGCTTGTCATAACTGCAAGCAGAATATCATTTTTAGAGGTGAAGTGATGATAAATTGCCCCCTTAGTTAAACCGCCTAAATTGTCAATAATATCCTGCAAAGTTGTGTTTTCATATCCCTTTTCCAAAAACAATTCAGTGGCTTTTTCGATAATCAGCTTTCGTGTTTCCTCAGGGTATTTGTTTCTTGCCATACATATTCCTTCTTTACATACCAAAAGTATCTATACGCATCATATCATACAAAATCGAATGTGTCAATATCCATTGACATTTATTAACAAAAAATATATTGATAATGATATGTATATATAGTATAATAA
>JAIDVA010000135.1 GCA_029059925.1 Eubacterium sp.
ATGAATAATACCGTGCTTGGTATGGTTCGTCAGTGGCAGAAGATTTTTTACGGCAATCGTTTTTCAGATACAGATCCTCACCGTGCAACTGATTTTGTTAAGGTAGCTGAGGCATTCGGTGTTAAGGGTATGCGTATCAATAATAATGATGAAATAGATGCTGTTATTGACGAGGCATTCAAGGTGAACGGTCCTGTAGTTGTAGAGTGCAGAATTTCACCGGATTCAAACGTACTTCCGATGATTCCACCCGGCGGCTCAGTTTCAGATATCAAGGAGGAGATGTAATTATGGCAGAAGAAAAGCTTGTTTTATCCGTTCTTGTTGATAATGTATATGGTGTACTCCAGCGTGTTGCAAGCCTTTTCTCAAGAAGAGGCTATAACATCAGCTCGCTTACTGTAAGTGAGACTGAGGATCCTGCTTTCTCAAGAATGACAATCGAGACATATACAGAGCCTGAGAATTTCAGACAGATTAAGGCTCAGCTTTTAAAGCTTGAAATTGTTAAAAAGGTTGCCGAGCTTACCGATGCCGATTCAGTATCAAGCGAGCTTCTGCTTGTTAAGGTTAAGGCAGCAGGTATTGAGACTAAAAATCGTCTCCTTGCTCTCAATGTTCGCTATGGTGCACGTGTTCTTGATGTTTCTATGACAACTATGACTCTTGAGTTTACAGGTGCAGGTGCAACAATTGATATGTTTGTTGAAGAGCTTGAAAATGATTTTGGTATTGTTGAGCTTGCACGTACAGGCATTACCTCACTTGTAAGAGGTGAAGGCTCATTTACTGACGATATTTAATGTATTAATATATAGAGAAATAAGGTGAATAACTATGGGTATGACAATGACTCAGAAAATATTGGCAGACCATGCAGGGCTTGATAATGTCGTTGCAGGTCAGCTGATTGAGGCTAATCTGGATATGGTGCTCGGTAACGATGTAACCTCTCCTGTGGCTATCAATGAAATGAACAAGTTTGGCAGAACTGACGTTTTTGACAAGACAAAAATCTCACTTGTTATGGATCATTTTACTCCAAACAAGGATATTCAGTCTGCTGAAAACTGCAAGCAGGTAAGAGAGTTTGCTAAAAAGAATGACATTCTTCATTATTATGATGTAGGTAATATGGGTATTGAGCATGCGCTTCTTCCTGAGCAGGGTATTGTTACAAGCGGTGACTGCATCATCGGCGCAGATTCACATACTTGTACATACGGCGCACTTGGTGCATTTTCAACAGGTGTAGGCTCAACAGATATGGCAGCAGGCATGGCAACAGGCAAGGCTTGGTTCAAAGTGCCGTCTGCAATAAAAGTTGTTGTTACAGGCAAAAAAGCACCTTGTATCAGCGGTAAGGATGTGATTCTTCATCTTATCGGTATGATTGGTGTTGACGGTGCTCTTTATAAGTCACTTGAATTCACAGGTGACGGTATCAAGGAGCTTTCTATGGATGACCGCCTCTGTATTGCAAATATGGCAATTGAGTGCGGTGCTAAAAACGGAATTTTCCCGGTTGATGATGTAACTGTTGAATATGTTACAGGCAGAGGTGAAAGACCTTATAAGGTTTATGAGGCTGATGCTGATGCTGAGTATGAAAGTGTGGTTGAAATTGATTTGAGTACACTTAAACCAACAGTAGCTTGTCCTCATCTGCCTGAAAACACAAAGACTGTTGATGAGCTTGATAAGATTGAAATTGATCAGGTTGTTATCGGTTCTTGTACGAACGGCCGTATTGAGGATATGCGTATAGCTGCATCTATTCTTAAGGGCAAAAAGATTGCAAAGGGTGTTCGCTGCATAGTTATCCCTGCAACTCAGTCAATTTATCTTGAGTGTATCAGACAGGGCTGGGCAGAGATTTTTGTTGAAGCAGGTGCAATTGTTTCAACACCTACCTGCGGTCCTTGTCTCGGCGGTCATATGGGTATTCTTGCAGCAGGAGAGAGAGCTGTTTCAACCTCAAACCGTAACTTTGTAGGTAGAATGGGTCATACAAAATCAGAAATTTATCTTGCATCACCTGCAGTAGCAGCAGCGTCTGCACTTGCAGGCTATATCGCAGATCCGAGAAATGTGTAAGGAGGTAGGCTATCAATGAAAGCAAAAGGTTTGGTTCATAAATTTGGCGATAATGTTGATACAGATGTTATCATCCCTGCACGTTATCTTAACAAGAGTGATGAGGCTTGGCTCGCATCACACTGTATGGAGGATATTGATGCAGAATTTGTTAATAAAGTTAAGTCCGGTGACATTATGGTAGCTGAGGCTAATTTTGGATGCGGTTCATCACGTGAGCACGCACCTATAGCTATCAAGGCATCAGGTATTTCCTGTGTTATCGCATCAACATTTGCCCGTATTTTTTATAGAAATGCAATTAATATCGGTCTTGCAATTCTCGAATGTGACGAGGCGGCAAGAGATATTAAAGAAAATGATGAGGTTGAGGTTGATTTTGACAGCGGCGTTATCACGAACTGTACAACAGGCAAAACCTATCAGGCACAGCCGTTCCCTGAGTTTATTCAGAATATTATAAAAAACGGCGGTCTTATGAATTCAATCAATAAATAAGAAAATTTTTTCGCACAGTAAAAGAGGCAGAAGAATGCAACTTGTTTTAACTCCGGAGAACCTGCGTTATGCGTGGGGTTCAACAACTGAATACTGGTTTTCCCGCACAGATTATGCTATTTATAAAAACAGTGAGCTCCCTTGCGAGGATCAGGCAAGGCTTTTTGAGCTTGGATTCATACCTTTTCTTACAATCAGCAATGAAGAGGTTATAAGAGCCTATATCAGCTCGCTTAATAATCCTAAGGTAGCTGCAAAATTTGAAGGTCTTTCAACATATGATTGTGTTGAAATTTTTTGGAAATACTTTAATGCTTATAAGGATATTTCCGCCGGTTTTGATTCCTTTGAAAATGAGTATGTTATGAAAAAGGTTACTGATTGGTGCAATGAAAATGGTGTTCAGTATAAAATAGAAGAATGATAAAAACTCCCTTGATATTCAAGGGAGTTTTTTATTGCATCATATTTAAAAGTGCGATATGTTATCATATTCAGGGTTTACTAAACATATGAATGCTCAACCGTTACAACAAGGTTGATTGCTTCGTTTTCTGTACTGAATCGGCTTCGCAGCTCATGCAGAATCTGCGCACTTGTTTTATTCTTTTCATATGGCACAACAAGATCAAAAATAAGATTTGTGTGGGTTGGTCCTTTTACCATTTTAAAATCATGAAAGCTGTATTGCTTATTCATTTCGCTGATGATTTTCTGAGTAAGATTTTTATAAAAATCAACCTCCTCGTCATCAATAACAATTGGGTC
>JAIDVA010000136.1 GCA_029059925.1 Eubacterium sp.
ATATTATATATTCTTCTTTGCATTTCGTCAATAGTAATTAATTGTAAAAAATAGCTTGTTAATTATTTACAAATGAAATATAAAAATGTTGAAAAAAACTATTGACAAATCACAAACAACGTGCTATTATTTAGTTGAACAAAGGAAATAACCTTTAGGAAGCAGTTAAAGGAATATGAAGAAACACTTGTTCAATTTAAGAAAAGGAGGCTTGTCCAATGGATCTTGAACCAGGTCAGACAAGCGCTCGTATTGTAATCCAATAGGATAACGGATTTTTGTATCGGCAGCAGCAAAACGGAATTGTCGGCGGGTACAGGCTTTAAAAGTAATTATAAGTTATTTTGCAGGATTGGAAATTACAGACGAGTGCCGTAACAACTAAATAAATTATATATATTATTGATTATCGGCCTGCAGATAATTTGCAGCAAAAGCTGTATGAAAAAAATAAATTTAAGGTGTACTCCAATGTACTAAGAGTAATTTTTGTTATAATAATAAATAATTCTTAATTTTAATGAGTTTAATATTTTGTGTAGAGGTTAGGTCCAATCTACTAATTAAATTTATTATTGGTGTTAACTGAATTTATTTAAAAATCGATAACTAAATAAACTTAATAGAAAATACAGCTCTCGATACTGAAAGGGTATCGAGAGTTTTTTGCAGTATAATTTATTTTATATTTTCATTGACTTTGCAGACCTATAGTAATATTATTAATAAATACTGAATGGTAACGAGGTCGTAATTTCAATGAAAAATGATTTACTGACAGGCAATCCGATAAAAAGCATTATTGTGTTTGCACTTCCGATTATGGGCAGCTCTTTATTTCAATATAGCTATGGGTTAGTGGATAATATAATCGTCGGCAGATTTGTCGGAACAGATGCGCTTGCTGCAGTTGGTAATGTCGGCTCTATCAATGGCTTTATTATCGGAACTGCACTTGGTCTTACCTCAGGCTTTACAATTCCTGTTGCGCAAAGCTTTGGTGCGAATGACAGAAAAAGGATGAATTCATATGCAGGCAACAGTATTACCATTTCTTTAATAATTGGTGTTGTGATAGCGGTTGTTGCTCATATTCTGTCAATGCCATTGCTAAGGCTTATTGATACCCCTGATGATATAATCAGCATTTCAGCAGCATATGTTAATATTCTTTATTGTGCAGTTCCTATACAAATGGCACAAAATAATTTCAATGCGCTTGCACGTGCTGTAGGAGAGAGTAAAAAGCCGCTTTATTTCCTTGTGGTAAGTGTGTGTGTCAATCTTATTCTTGACTTTCTTTTTGTAGGGTATTTCAAATGGGGAGTTGTTGGTGCTGCATGGGCAACAGCAATATCACAGCTTACTTCGGCAGTGCTTGCAGGAATATATGTTCTTAAATATAACAAAGAATACGAAATTACAAAAGCTGAGCTTAAGCCTGCTTGGAATATATCGTGGAAACAGCTCAAGCTTGGTATACCTCTTTCATTACAGTTTACGATTACATCCATTGGTTCAATGATTTTACAGACTGCAGTTAATGGTTTTGGTTCAAGCGTAATTGCAGGCTTCACTGCAGCCGGCAGGGTAGAGCAGGTATTAAATATTCCGATGTCAGGTCTTGGGGTAGCCAATATGACCTTTGTGTCACAGAATTACGGTGCCGGCAATTATGACAGAATAATCAAAAGTGTAAGAAGAATTTTCATTCTTGATATTGTTATTTCCATTGTATGCAGTATTGTACTTATTACAGCGGGTCCGTCAGTTGTCACGCTCTTTATGACGGAATATAATGAAAGTATAATGGAGGCGGCAAAGCATTATCTTACAGCTATCGCTCAGTGCTATAGCCTTGTTGCAATACTTTTTGTTTTCAGAAATACACTTCAGGGGCTCGGATTTACTTATGCAAATATGATTGCAGGGGCAGGGGAATTCTGCGGAAGAATAGCTGTTGCACTGATTTTTACTCCGTTAATCGGATTTAATGCAATATGTTATGCAGGTCCTGCTGCGTGGCTACTTGCAGACATACCCCTACTTGTGATATACTTAAGTAAGCAACGGCAATTTAAAAAAATTGCAAAAGGAGATTAGGTTATGTTTTACTATATTGTTCTTGCGGTCGGAGTAGTTGTTTCATTGGTTTTTTGTTATCAGAGGCGACTTGGCTTCAGCATCAAAAATCTGTTGTTCAAATCGGTATCAAGTCTTTGTTACCTTCTGACGGCAGTATTTGCACTTATACATAACAGTGATGCCTATACCTATGGCTCATTGATTATTATGGGTGGTGCATTAGGTTTGGTCGGCGATATCCTGCTCGATTTAAAGGGTGTGTATAAGCAGGATGAAAAGGTTTATCTTAAAGGTGGATTCATCTTTTTCCTCGTAGGTCATATTTTTTATACCTGTGCAGTTGTCTATTCACTCAAAATTCAGTGGTGGATTGTTCTTCTTTGTGCAGCAGCATCTGCTGTAATTGGTGTTGTAACGGTTGCTATGGCAAATGTTATGAAGGTGCATTATGGTGCTTACAGAAAAATTGTTGCTGTTTATGTGGCATTTCTTGCTATGACAACTCTTGTATCAATTGCTGCAGCTATAATCAGCAGCTTCCAAAAGGGTTATATTCTTATGGCAGTTGGCTCAGTGCTTTTCCTGCTTTCGGATGCAGTTCTTTCAAACACCTTCTTTGGCAGAGGGAATGACAAACCAATTCATTATTTTGTAAATCATTTTCTCTATTATGCAGGTCAGTATTTAATTGCTGCATCTGTAATGTTTGTAAATTAACTATTGACATTATAAGATATTAGTGGTATTATACTAAAGTCGAAGTTGACGGAGATGTGAAAATCTCCGTCAGCGTCATACCAAATATATGGGCCATTAGCTCAGTTGGTCAGAGCCACCGGCTCATAACCGGTTGGTCCGGGGTTCGAGTCCCTGATGGCCCACCATATATAGGGGTATAGCTCAGTTGGTAGAGCGTCGGTCTCCAAAACCGTGCGTCGAGGGTTCGAGTCCTTCTGCCCCTGCCACACAAAAAGCCTTGAAACTATGCGGTTTCAAGGCTTTTTGTTCTTACTATATTATATTTATATTCTTTTACTGCCCTTGCCTTGTACTTAGTTGTATGTCAGCGTTACATATTACATCGCTATAAAGCTTTTTTGTTTGATTTTTTTGTTGCTATATGCTAAATTAAAGTTAAGTGCAAGGAGATCATAAGAAAGGCAGTGAAGGTATGATATTTGAAAATCAGAGTGTTGATGAAATAAACCGATATATTGAAATAAGTGAAGAAGATATTGATATAACTTTAAAAGGACAATATAATGGCACATTATATAT
>JAIDVA010000137.1 GCA_029059925.1 Eubacterium sp.
AGATTTATACGATATTCTTGAAGATTAATTAAGAAATAGGTGCAGAACACAGGGGTTGGTTACTTGTGTTAAAAAGCGAAGCAGAGTGGGCAACCACTCTGCTTTGCAAGGAACACAGCATAGTAGATTTGAGCATTTTGATAAAAGAGGAAAGCCTTTGGGAGCAGTTGATTTGGATTTCAAACAAAATTAGCCGATACATCAGGTCGACATGATATAAAATTGAACTAAGGGGGGCAATAATGAAAGAGGTTTTTAAGCAATGTATAGAAAGAATATATATTGATAAAGATTTTGATTTTTTCAGAGCAAAATGTGCTGAATCCGCAGATTATGTATCTGATTTAGTAGAATTAGCAGAATCGCAATGCGAAAAAAGTATTGTATGTGATTCAACAAATGA
Organism: Eubacterium sp.; assembly: GCA_029059925.1. Classification (GTDB taxonomy): domain Bacteria; phylum Bacillota; class Clostridia; order Oscillospirales; family Acutalibacteraceae; genus Eubacterium_R. Next base: position 404 of record JAIDVA010000137.1, read on the forward strand.
ACCAAACGTTAAAATTTGGTTTATTTATAAATCTTATTTCAAAGGCGATTTTTCAGCTGAATTTAATACTATATTAAAGATAAGCAAAATATGTGGCGTTTTTGTCTTCCAGCATGAATTTTCTGTCAAAAATATTTTACCGCAAAAAATTGCACCTGTTCTTGATGGATATGATGCAAATCCTTACATTAAAAGTCAATGGGATTTAGAAGATATTTTGAGCGATTTTTTAACTTCAAAAGGTCTTATAAAAAGTGATATAATTGAGCTTAATGAAGTGGTTGGTGGCGTGGCTTTGCCCAATCCAACTATATTCGGCAAACAATTGACTGTTGAAAATGCACTTTTCAGAGATTTATACGATATTCTTGAAGATTAATTAAGAAATAGGTGCAGAACACAGGGGTTGGTTACTTGTGTTAAAAAGCAAAGCAGAGTGGGTAACCACTCTGCTTTGTGAGAATCTAAAAGCACGGCAATACAACCAACACATTCACAAACACTTAGTAATAGGAAAATGAATGAATTGATTAACGAAACGATATCAAGGTTAATGAATTAAAGAATCAATAAAATATGTTGAATATGAAGGTCAAATGTATGTTGTTGATGGACATCATCGTTTAATAGCTGCGAAACGATTAGGATTATCCGAAGTTCCAATCGAAAGAGTAGAACTACCATATTCTGGATATAAAACAGTTGATGATTTGTTATGGTTTGATTGATGATGGGAGATTGATAAAAATGGCAATATGGCAATTTCAATGTAATATTATTCCTAAAAGAAATAATTATAACAAATTAAGCCGAGATGAAATTATTTCATGGAGAGACATACAATCTAAACCATATAAAATAGATTTTCTTGATTACAAAGAAAGTTGGTCAAAAAATATTACTCAATATGGAAATATTGATGAAACTTGTATTGAATTAATTTCTTTTAATGGTGAGGTGGAAGAAATAAACTGCCGATTAGATTTGCGGTCTTTAACAAAACATAAATTATCTCAGATTGTTGAATATGTAGAAAGTATT
>JAIDVA010000138.1 GCA_029059925.1 Eubacterium sp.
GATAATACAGATGCCTTTTCCCGTACGATTATACAGGAAGGCACAAGCTATGGCTATCCTATAAATACAATGTGTATTCATATTTCTGCAGTGCCGAATCATATGACGAAGCGCAGCAGTGCTGTTGAAACAAGAAATAATATCGCAATGTTCGGTATTCTTGGATTTCAGTATGATTTAACAAAGCTTCCGAAGGAAGAACTTGAATTTTTGAAAAACTGTATTTCGGAATACAAGCAAATACGCAGTATTGTTGAAACCGGAAGTTTCTATCGTCTTACAGATGGCTTTGAGAAAAATTTCAATGCTTGGATGCTTGTGAGTGCAGATAAGAAAAAGGCATTTGTAATGCTGTTTCAAAAGCTGTTTTTCCCCGTATTGCAATTACCTAAATTAAAGCTTATGGGCCTTGAAAGCGATTCTATTTATAATATTGATAAATTAAATATAAATGTAAGCGGAGATGTTTTGATGAAAAACGGACTTATCCCATTGCAGAATTTTCAAGGTAATGAGCAGAGCGAGAAAGGTCATTATATGACTGATTTTTCTTCTGTAATTTACAAATTAGAAAAGGTGGAATAAAATTATGAAAAAGTTTTTTACAAAAAAGCCAGTAAAGATAATTATCAGCATTATTGCGTTTTTTGCAATAATTGTTTGTATCTGCAATGCATATTTTGCATCTGTTGCACTTGAAGAGCAAAAGGGTATTGCAGTTTGTGATGCCTGGTCTGCAGAAGATACATACACAAAGGATTATGCACAAAGTCTGGAAATCGGAAACGATGATTTTAAAATTCTCTGCTTAACAGATGTTCATATCCGTAATCATGGAACATTTGCATCCTGGCTTGGTATCAATTTCATTCTTGACGGAATGAGTGAAATTCAGCTAAAACAGCTGATTAAGGATGTTAATCCCGGCTTGATTATTGTTGGCGGTGATACGGTTCTTACGGCTTGGAATGATATCTGCACACAGCAGTTCTGTGATTTTATGGAAAAATTTGAAATTCCGTGGGCACCGATTTTTGGTAATCACGATTATGAAGGCAGAGCAGATAAAGCAAAGCTTGCTGAAATTTATGAGGCATCAGAGCATTGCTTATTCAAACGCGGTCCTGAAG
>JAIDVA010000139.1 GCA_029059925.1 Eubacterium sp.
TTCAATATCGTTTATTTTATCAACAATAAATTTTGCCCCTGCATCAAGGTGTTCAAATTTAGTGCCGTAGCCCCAGCGCACACCTACTGAGTCAATAATATTTTCTTTTGCACCCTCAATGTCGTATTTTTTGTCACCGACCATAAGACATTCATTGCCCGGTATTCCAAGTGCTTTCTGACATCTGCTGATTATGCTTATCTTTGATTCACAGTCAGCGGTAAAGGTTACGCCGCACACAACATCAAAATAAGACCTGATACCAAAATGGTCAAGCAGTGTTTCAATATAATCCTGTGGCTTTGATGATGCAATGCCAAGCTTGATATTGTCCTTTTTAAGTGCAATCAAAAGCTCCTTTATGCCATCATAAAGCTTGCTCTCGAATACACCCTTATTCGTGTACCGTTCACGGAATTTTTTTACAAGCTCATCTGCCTTTGCAGCATCTGCCCCGAATTTTTCCTGAAAGGTTACAAGCAGAGGCGGACCGATGAAGCAGGTCAGCTCATCCTGTTCAGGTACATTGTATCCGAAAGCATCAAGTGCATATGCGGCACTTTTGATTATGCCTTCACCTGTGTCGCAAATAGTTCCGTCAAAATCAAAAATCACTGCATTATATCTCATATGCCATTTACCCTTTTCATAAATTTATCTTCAAGCACAACAAAACGTTCAATTGTACCCTTGCCTATGATATCCCCTTTATCATCCTGTGCCTGTACTGAAAAAGTCAGCTTTCTTCCGTCAACATTTTCAAGTACAGCATCGGCAGTAATAACAGTTCCGATTCCGCTTGCCTTGTCATGTGTAACCGATACGCAGGTGCCGACAGTGGTTTCACCCTCATCAAGCATCGATGAACATGCCGCGCAGGTAGCTTCCTCCATAAGTGCAAGCATCATTGGTGTTGCAAAAACATCAAGACTTCCGGATTTAACTGTCTTGGCAGTGTTTTGCCCGCTTACGGCGGTTGATGCCTTTGCACTGAGCTTTTCGTTAAATGCTTTCATAAATTTTACACCTCATTCTGAAAAATCTCTGATTTCAGGATTTACATTTTAATATTATAACATATGGGTGAGGCGGCGTAAATCGCCGAACGCTATGTTACAATGTTCTCCGAAATATCCAAAATCTGTGATTTTGCCGATATTTCGTGAGGTTATTATAACATATATTTTTTATATATACAATATAAAACAATTATGGTACAATATCGTAAATCGGTATGAAAGGTTGGCATTGATATGCTTGCAGATAAAAAAAGAATTCATATGCTTGATGAAATAAGAGGATTTGCAATTATTTGTATGATTTTTCATCATGCTTTTTTGGATATAGGTGATGTGCTCGGTTTTGAGTGGGGATATCAGGTGTTTGATGACCTTTGTAAGGTTCAGCCGATTTTTTGGGCGATATTTATTATAATTTCCGGTATGTGCTCAAGACTGTCCAGAAATACACTTAAGCGTGGTGTAGTAGTACTTGTTTGCGGCGGTATTATAACCTTGTTTACAGCTGTGCTTATGCCGCTTTTCGGTTTTGTCGGGGCAGAGATTTATTTTGGAATTCTGCATTGTCTTGGTGCCTGTATGATTATTGCCGGGATTCTTATGCCGCTCATTAAGAAAATTGACTACAGAATCGGTGCGTCAGTATCAGCTGTTTTGTTTTTGATGTTTTATGATATTGAAAGACGCAGTCTCTGCTTTGGTATGATAAGTCTTCCGGACAGCTGGTATCAGTATGATTTCCTTGCTCCTTTAGGTCTTCACAGCAGCAGCTTTTTCAGTGCGGATTATTTTTCAATTCTGCCGTGGATATTTATGTTCCTGTGCGGTGCATTTATCGGTAAGCTTGCAGCAGATGAAGGTCTGCCCGGGATAATGTATAAAAAACACAGCAAATTCCTATCCTTTATTGGTAAAAACAGTCTGTGGGTTTATCTTGCACATCAGCCTGTATTATATGCTTTGTTATTTGTGACTGCTGTTATTATGCACTGATTTTATTTGGTTTTAACCAATATCAGCTTTAACAAAAAACCAATGCACCTCATAAGATAAATAGGGCGATAACTCTGATTTATCCTGTGAGGTGCATTTCAATTGTTGGCAATGGTGGCCGGGCAATAATAACTGATTCAAACTGTTGTTTTTATTAATTGCCTGTGTCTTTAAAATAGCCATTGCTGTATCAGTTGTTTAAGGCATAGCGTTAAATTGGCAGGACTATCCTGTCAATAAATGTTATGCTATAGAACAGTGGCTTATTCTATTTTAAGCCACTGTTCATTCGCCTGCTTGACCGAATAAAAGCAGTATGAAAGGCATTTGTTTACAATAGCCTTTGCTGTGGCAATATGTCTGCTTACAGTAGGCTGCGATAATTTTAGTTCACGTGCAATTTCCATTTGATTTTTACCATGAACATAAAACATTCTGAGGCAGAGATTTTGTCTTTCAGTAAGCTCATTTTTTATTATCAGCGGCAGAACCTTTGAAATAGCTTTTATTAGTATTCTTTGCTCATCAAAGCCATCTTCATTCGGCATGCTTCTATCACTCATATATTCTTCAACAAAATCAATCATATTGTTCCTCCTCGTAATAATTAAGCAGTATAGAAGCTACTCTTTTGCATTCACATGCCATATCATAATACATTTTTATTTTTCGCCTTAAAAGTAAAAGATCATTGCCTGTATAAATACATAAAAGCGGCTTGAGCCCGTCCATTTTTGCACATACAGTTTTGTATTGTGCCTGATACTCTTTGGCTAATTCTTCAATTGTCATATTTTTACACCTCTTTCTTGTTTTGTAAGGCACGATGGGGCGTCAGAACATTGTTATGTGCCTTATGTACATTTTTTATATTATACAAACATTTGTTCGTTGTCAACATGTTTTATACCATAAGTCCTAAAAAAAGCCCTCAAAAATAATTTTTTGTTACGCGAAAAACGGCACTTGTTAAAATAAATAAAAAGTATTAACAAATGTATTGACAAATTATGAAAACTGCACTATAATGATTTTAGACTTGAGGCGGGCCGCACCGCTTCATTTCAGTCCTCCATAGTTTGTAATAACAGAGAGGGGAAGGTCGGATATGCAGTTCCGGCCTTCTGTTCTTTTTACCCATATTAAAAATTTATGAATTACCTGCCTTTTAACTTTACTTTTTTGGCGGGTAGTATTAAAATATAACCCATGCATAATTATTTAAG
>JAIDVA010000014.1 GCA_029059925.1 Eubacterium sp.
CCTCTGAATGAATATACGATATTTCCTTAAGTTTTAATGATGCCTCCAAAAGTGCAGGATAGTCGAGTCCCCTGCCAATCATAAAGGTATGATCTGCAGTGAGCATTGACTTGGAAAGATGATGAATTTCATCACGTCTGTCCAAAACATCTCTTACAGCTGCAGGAACTTCCCTGAGCTGATTTATAAAGCAAGTTACTCCTTCATAATTAAGACACTGTCTGAGATAAGCCATTTTTGCAGTAATGAGATAAAATACTGCAACCTGTGTTGTATACGCCTTGGTTGAAGCAACTGCAATCTCAGGTCCTGCGTCTGTATAGATAACATTATCACTTTCACGTGCAATTGACGAGCCGCGTACATTCACAATTGAAAGCGTATCAGCGCCCTTATTTTTTGCATATTTCAACGCTTCAAGCGTATCAATCGTTTCACCACTCTGTGATACACAAATAACAAGTGTATCATCGTTAATAATAGGATTTCCATACATAAACTCACTTGCCATATACACAGATACAGGAATGCAGCAAATACTTTCAATAAGCTGCTTACCAATAAGTCCTGCGTGCATAGCCGTTCCGCAGGCGATGACAGAAATACTTTTGCATTTTGTGAAAATGCGGTCATCCACCTTGTCATTTGTAAAATCAGGCAATGAATCATTTATTCTTGATGCTATTGTTTTTTCAATAACCTCAGGCTGCTCCATAATTTCCTTTTCCATATAAAAAGGATAACCGCATTTACCGTTATTTTTTATATCCCAATCAAGCTTCAGCATTTCAGGCTCAATTTCGTTATTGTCAAAATCCCTGATTTCAAAGCCATCCTTTGTAATTTTTGCAACAGAAAATTCAGGCAGAACAAAATAATCCTCGCTGTATCCGCCGATTGCCATAATATCCGATGCAATATAAGCACCATCATTATTTTTACAGCATACTATAGGGCTGACATTTCTTACAGCATAAATGGTGTCGGGTACACTGTCAAACATAACTGCAAAGGCATATGTTCCCGAAAGCTTTTTCACAGCATTTATTATGGCCTGCTCAGGATTCCCGTTAAAGCATCTGTCTATCAATGCCGCTGCAACCTCGCTGTCTGTCTGTGACTTCAGCTTATCTGCAACATTAAGCGTATTTTTTATAGTCTCATAATTTTCAATAATTCCATTATGGACAACTGTAACATTCCCGAACTTATGGGGATGTGAATTAACATCGCTCACACCGCCATGTGTTGCCCATCTTGTATGACCTATACCGGCAGTGCCTCTGATATCAGAGGTTTTCTTTTCAAGATCTTCCACTCTGCCCTTACATTTAGTTGTAAGACATTCTTTAAAATTTTTATGATAGACAGATATTCCTGCACTGTCATAGCCTCTGTATTCAAGTGCCTTAAGTCCCTTTAATAAAATTCCTCTTGCTTCACTATAGCCTGTATATCCGATAATTCCGCACATAATTTTTCTCCATTTCAGTATATATTAGTCACAATTTTTTACTTAAGTATAATTATCATATGACTTTTGATTTAAAATAATTCCTTCGCTGAAAAGTTTTTGTGACAACCGTTGCCGATTGCTTTTGTCTTTTCATATCGCACCGAAGGAGGTACGAAAGAGCACCCGCCGAAATTTCGATAACTCTTTTCCTCGTCATCCTGCTTAGTTTTCCGCTGCAAGCAGGCTCATGGCGCTATGAAGAAAATTATGCCGTGAACATCTTAAACAAAAAAGATGTCCGATATCACACATTAAATTGTCAAGGTCCAAATGATAACTTGTTGAACAACAAAGCTATCAATATGGTATACTATATCAATAATTTACATTTGTCAATTAATAATTCGCAGTAAATATATTGATTAAATTGCAAATTAGAGTATAATAGGATTAAATTGCAGTGAAATTCATGGAGGGAATAATGGACATAGTTATTATCGGAGCCGGCAAACTCGGTATGGGTCTTGCAAAAAGTCTAAGTAACGAGGATCATAATATTACAGTTATTGAT
>JAIDVA010000140.1 GCA_029059925.1 Eubacterium sp.
GTCAGTTCATTGCTTAAACTAAATATTCTACCATAGCAGTCTGTTTTTGTGTTGTCTGCACAATCTGGGGCAGTTCATATAACAGCTCCTGTTTGCTTTTATCAATTATTCTTTTTATTAAAGCTGTCGCGCAGAGCAACTGTTCTGTTGAACACTGCCGTGTTATCTGTTGAATCTTTGTCCTTGCAGAAATATCCGTTTCTCATAAACTGATATTTTGCACCTGCTTTGCAGTCTGCAAGTGCTTTTTCAACATATCCGTTTGCAACAACAAGTGAATCGGGGTTGAGGTTATCCTCAAATGAGCTTACGCCCTCCTCGTCACTTGGATTTTCAACATCAAACAGTCTTTCATAAAGTCTGATCTGTGCAGGGCAGTTGTCCTTTGCAGATACCCAGTGAATTGTACCCTTAACTTTTCTTCCGTCAGGTGCATCACCGCCGAGAGTTGCCGGATCATATGTGCAGTGAACACAGCAAACCTCACCGTTTTCATCAAGGTCATAGCCTGTGCAGGTTACGAAATATGCCTTATAAAGTCTTACTTCGTTGCCGACGAAAAGACGTCTGTACTTTTTAATCGGCTCGATCATAAAGTCGTTCTTTTCAATCCATAACTCCTTTGAGAACGGCATGGTTCTTGAGCCGTATTCAGGGTGGTCAGGATGATATTCACACTCAATATCTTCAGTCTTATCCTCAGGATAATTGTCAATAACAAGCTTGAGCGGATCAATGACAGCCATTGCTCTTGGTGAATTTGCACCAAGATTATCACGCACACAAGCTTCGAGCAAAGCAAAGTCGATAACGCTGTAAGCCTTTGACACACCGATTCTTTCACAGAAATCACGGATTGCTTCAGCAGGATAACCTCTTCTTCTCATACCGCTGAGTGTAGCCATTCTCGGGTCATCCCAGCCGGATACAATATTATCCTGTACAAGCTTTAAGCACTTTCTCTTTGATGTAAGTGTGTAATTGAGATTCATTCGTGCAAACTCAATCTGTCTCGGCTTTTCCCAATCTATAAGCTCATTTACAAACCAATCATAAAGCGGTCTGTGGTTTTCAAATTCAAGTGAGCACAGTGAATGTGTTACTCGCTCATAAGCATCTGAAAGCGGATGTGCAAAATCATACATAGGATATACACACCATTTGTTGCCGGTTCTGTGGTGGTGAGCATACATAATTCTGTAGATGATAGGGTCACGCATATTCAGATTAGGTGATGCCATATCAATTTTGGCTCTGAGCACCATTTTGCCCTCAGGGAATTCACCGTTTGTCATTCTTGTAAACAAATCAAGGTTTTCTTCAACACTTCTGTCTCTGTATGGTGAATTTTTACCGGGCTGTGTGAGTGTGCCCCTGTATTCTCTCATCTGCTCTGGTGTAAGTTCGCACACAAATGCCTTGCCCTTTTTAATGAGCTTTATTGCACATTCATAAAGGAAATCGAAATAGTCTGATGCATAGTAAACATTGTCCCAGTCAAAGCCGAGCCACTTAATATCCTCCATAATTGCATCAACATATTCCGTATCCTCTTTTGTAGGGTTTGTATCGTCTAATCTAAGATTGCATACTCCCTTATATTTGTCCTTTACACCGAAATTGATGCAGATTGCCTTAGCGTGACCAATGTGCAGATAGCCGTTCGGTTCAGGAGGAAAACGTGTCTGTATAGCCTGGTACTTTCCTTCCGCTAAATCTTCGTCAATAAAATCGTGAATGAAATTTGAATTAATGATTTTTTCTTCTGTGTTATTTACCTCAGCCATCATTTTACCTCCTCATAATGTCTGATTGCTTTTTCAATTCTGCTCTGTACTCTTTCTGCCCCAAGAAGTGCTGTGATTGAGCAAAGGTCAGGTGTGTTGGTTCTTCCTGTGAGTGCAACACGGATTACTGTTGAAACATCGCCAACGTGACCCTTAAAAGCTTCAGGATTCTGCTTGAACTCCTTAACATTAGGGGTACAGCCTACAGGTTCACAGATGCTCTTGATTTTTTCAAACCATGTATCCTTATCGTCATTTGTGTCAACAATATTCTTGTAAAGCCTTAATACCTCGACTGCAAGAGCAGGTGTTGCATTACCTGTGAGTTCATAATTTTCTTCAAAACTTTCATCATACATATAGCTGATGTAGTCAGGGATATCCGACCATTTTGCTATATCCTTACGAGGCTTCTTATTACCTCTGTCAATGTTCAAAACAGCGGTTGCATAAGCCTTGTCCTGTTCATAAAGTGCGGCAAGCTCTTTGTTGAATTCCTTTGCCCATTCATATGATTGACTGAATACTTCTTCTGCACGCATTACGCTGATGACATTTTTTGATACGTCGGTCAGTTTAACCATATCAAAGAGTGCACCCGATACAGACATCTTTTTTAAATTAAATGGGAATTTGTTAATGTCAGCATCCTTATTTGCTCTGCGCCAGTCTTCAAAGTTTGAGTTCATAATTGTCATCATATACTCATTTACAGATGCTGACGGAAAGCCTTCTTCAATGTAATAGGTAACTGCTGCCTCAGGGTCTTTTCTCTTTGACAGCTTACGTTTTCCTTCGCCCTCAGCCTTCATAATCGGTGCAACATGTGCGTATTTAACAGGCTTGAAGCCAAGCACCTTGAACAGCTGAAGGTGCAGCGGTACAGATGCAATCCATTCATCACCTCGTGCAACGTGAGTCGTGCGCATAAGATGATCGTCGATTGCATGTGCGAAATGATAGGTTGGAATTCCGTCTGTTTTAAGAAGAACAACGTCTATAACATTCTCAGGCATTTCTATTTTGCCCTTTATCATATCATCAAAATAGCATTTTTTAGTTATATCACCGGGAGATTTTAGACGCAGTGTCCATGTCTTGCCTTCGCTGATATTTGCTTTGATTTCATCAAATGAAAGGTCGCGGCATTTTGCATATCTGCCATAGTAGCCTTTGATGTCCTCATTTTCCTGTTGGGCTCTTATTTCTTCAAGCTCTTCAGCAGAGCAGAAGCAAGGATAGGCAAGTCCCTGTTTAACAAGTGATTTTGCATATGTCTGATAAATTTCTTTGCGCTGACTCTGATAGTATGGACCATAATTACCCTGCTCAGTACCATCAACCATAACACCCTCGTCAGGAGTGACATCATATGCGGCAAGACCCTTGAGCATTACCTCAACAGCACCGTCGATTTTTCTTTTCTGGTCAGTATCCTCAACACGAACAAAAAATACTCCGTCTGTTGCCTTTGCTGTTTTGTATGCCACGGTGCCTGTAAAAAGATTGCCGAAATGAAGAAAGCCTGTAGGGCTTGGTGCAAGCCTTGTAACTCTTGACCCTTCCTTCAGATTTCTCTGCGGATAAAGCTCTTCGTAATAATCAGGTGTCTTGTCTATATCTGGAAATAATAAATCTGCTAATTTGTTATAATCTGTCATATTTTCACCCATATTTTTAAATTTGCCAATAAAATACATAATATTATCGCATATATTATGT
>JAIDVA010000141.1 GCA_029059925.1 Eubacterium sp.
GACTTGCACCGATTGTAAAGCCGTAAATCGCTACAATTTCAACAGCAACGAGCAAAGCATAGATAATTTTGTGCAGCCTGCGGATTTGTTTTTTATTTGTTGCGAGGGTATTTACGATAGTTTCTTCATATTTTTCTATTTTCTTTTCTTCCTCAATTTTTTCACCGAGTAATATTTCATTAACAGATACTTCTAAGACATTTGACAACGGAATTAAAAGTGACACATCGGGGATTCCCTTTCCTGTTTCCCAGCGTGAGATTGCTTTGTCAGTTACACCGAGCTTTTCGGCAAGCTGTTTTTGCGTCAGTTCTTTAAGTGAGCGCTGTTCTTTTATGAATTTGCCAATTGTTTTGCTGTCCATAATCATCCCTCCTTGCCTAAATTATATAGCAAAAGTATAAAAAAGTCACCCTATGCATCATAGAGTGACTTGGTATATTGTAATATTTACTTGATTTTTCATTTTTTATCACTGTTACAGCGGTATATACCGAAAATGAGAATGAATACTGCTGCTGCGGTTGTGACAAAGTTAAATATCAGTGACATTATCTTTTATTTTTCCTCTCAGCTTTTGCAGCCTTGTTCTTACTGCTGAGGAGCTTATGCCGAGCATTCTGCCTATTTCACCGCTTTTATATCCCTGACCTGTGAGTATCAGCAGCTGTTTATCCTGCTGAGTTATTACATTTTGCATTGACAGCTTAAGGTCAACCTCATCGGTAAAAGAATGGCAGTCGCTTATCTCGAAATCATCTGCAAGTGATAAGGCATCAAGCATCATTGCTTTTTGTCTGTAGCGGTCACAGCGTACATTTTTTGCAATGTGAAAGATAAGCGCTTTTTTATTTTTTGTAAACTGAAGATTAGGTGCCCAGCTCCAAAGCTGCAAAAAGGTCTGCTGTGTCAGATCCTCAGCCTCATCAATATTAAACTCCTTTTTAAAATACGATAGTACTTTTTTATAGTATTTATCGTACATATCATTAAAGGCAGTGACACAATTTTCGTTTTTATTCATTTACTTCTATTTTGTTTCCTGCTGTTGCAATTGTCTGTACATAACCTAAGATATTGTAATCGCATTTTATTTTGTGACCTGCCGCAAAATAAATCTGCTTGTTTTTTAATAATTCCAGAGTAACGTCGTTATAGATAACCATATTATTCCCTGCAGCGATTACAGAACTATCGGGCATACTTTCAATAAACTGGCTGTCAATTTTTGTATCATGACCGAATAACCTCACATTTGTTATTTCAAACGGAGTATATACTGCCAGTCCGTTTTGTGATATGAAATTGATTTTTGTATTTTTGCTGCATACGATCAGTCCGTTTGAAATTGCCTCGATAGGCTCATCGCTCTCGATATATTTTACGATGCACATTCCGTTGAACATATGGATTGTATTTGGTGCGGTATTTTCGTATCCGAATACCGTAGCACCATTGAAAGTGATAAGCTTTTTGCTGTCAGAAAGATAAAGCATATTGCTTATATTTTTATATTTTACATTGCCAAATGCGTTCATCAGCTCCTCGCTCGGATTCTCGGGCATAATAACAGATGAAGCATTGATTGTTTTGACATTTTTCAGTGCATCTGAGGTGTAACGCCTTAAATCTAAAACTGCCTGATTTATTATATTTTTGCTTTTGCCGAATAACATGATTTTCACCTTTCCTCTACTGCTTTTAAGAGCTCTCACCTATATAGACGCTGAAAAAATCAAAAGTGTCTGCACAGTTTAAGATAAATTTATTGTTTAGCGTATTAAATGATGTTGCATTTTACAACGTAGGGGCGCACATTGTGCGCCCGCCAACATTATCGTTGTACCTACGGGCGAACGATGTTCGCCCCTACTTTGGTGCAGATTACGTGATTTCGTAGGGTGCGATGCCCACATCGCACCGCCACATACCAACGGAACGATGTGGGCATCGTTCCCTACGATTTTTTATCCAACACTTATTAAGA
>JAIDVA010000142.1 GCA_029059925.1 Eubacterium sp.
TTATATATCAATAATAAACATAATATAAGCATTAATATTCATGGTGAAAATGCTTGTTTTTCGGGTACAAGAACAGTTTGCAAGTGTTGCGAAAAATATCGAGATAACATCTATAAAGTGTTACTTTCAGAAAAGGAAGATATTGAACGCTTGTGGATAAACGGGCAAGCTTATCATATGGCACGGAATCCCAACATTGCTTATGATAATAAAACACAGGTTTACTGTTCACTGTCTGAAGCGGAATATAAACTAAGTCATGCAAAAAATCCTGACAGAGCATTTTTGCGTGGTTTACATAGCTTTGAGTGGGGCGGTAATGCCTATAGAATTCACAAAGCGGCAGACGGCAGTTGTGATATGGAATGGGTAGGTAACAATAATCGTGGAAGTCAGCTGAATAAAAGTAAGGTTATTTTAGAAAATGTTTTTGAAGAACTGGATGCACCCAACGAGTTTTATTATGACTGTATTAATGAGATGCTGTATTTTTACAGCGAAACAGAACCAAAGGGCATAATTGAAATAGAATATGCTGTGAATCAGGCTTTATTAGAAATTATCAACAGTACATGTAATATAAGAGTTTCTAATCTGCGTTTTGAGAAAACTGATAATAGTATGTATAAAGGCAAGTGGGAGCGTTACTTAAGAAGTGACTGGGCATATAATGATTGTGCCTGTGTAAATATATATGACAGCAGTAATGTTTCCTTTGAAAGCTGCGACTTTAATCAGCTTGGTAATAATGCGGTATTAATTAGAAATGATAGTAGAAATATCAAGATAGACAATTGTGATTTTCATAATTGTTTCAGTAATGGTATTCTGATACTTGGTGATAAAGGCAGTACATATTGTACTTCAAGCTGGGAAAATGATAATCATATCAGCTATATGGAAGTACCGGATAACGCGGGTGCAAGGAATAATAAGTACCCTAAAAACATTATCATTAATAATTGCCTTTTTGAATGGTTGGGACTTACTGATTTGCAATCTGCCGGTGTATGTATAAGTCTTGCTCATAAAGTAACGGTCTCAAATTCCACTTTCAGGCATTTACCAAGAGCAGGAATAAATATTGCTGAAAATGCATTTGGC
>JAIDVA010000143.1 GCA_029059925.1 Eubacterium sp.
TGAGTGCTATCGGTATTACGATAATTGAAGATGGAATTATCACAAGAAAACTCTATTCTCTCATCAGCCCCGAAACAAGCTTTGATTATTTCAACACACGATTAACGGGAATAAGCGAGAAAATGGTACAGGACAAGCCGACATTTCCTGAGCTTTGGAAAAAAATCGAACCATTAATGAACAACAGTGTTTTAGTTGCGCACAATGTACCATTTGATATGAGTGTTCTAAAATGCTGTTTGCAGGATTACGGCATCGTTTGGAAGACTCACGCACCTTATCTTTGTACAGTACAAAGATAAGGTGCGTACTGCCTAAAATAAGCCATAGGTTGAACGCACTATGTGACTATTACGGCATTGAACTTGACCACCATCATGCTGGGAGTGACAGCCTTGCCTGTGCAGAAATTCTTTTGCGATACATAGAAGGCGAAGTAGATATAAATCAATTCATAAAAACATATTCATTATAATAATAACCCAAACATAAAATTTCGTCTTTTAATTATAATACCGCAAATGATACTGTGCATACCGAGCATCCGTAATTTACTGCACCATTACATATCTATAATCTTCAAATACTGTTCTAATCTTTCTGTAACATATTCAGCGATGAGATTTGTCATAGGTTTGGCGTCTTGATTTCTTGAGTAACTGTCAAACGCATCATAATAACGCTTTCTGTCTGAGAATTTAACATTAATCGGTGGATAACCATATTGCATCAGTTCAAAATTCATAAGCAATCTTCCTGTCCTGCCATTTCCGTCAATAAAGGGATGTATACTCTCAAATTCAAGATGAAACCTTGCAATCCTTTCAAAAATGTTCATTGTGCCTTTTCTTTTTTCATTTTCAGTCAAGAGTTCGGAAATTTTAGGCTCAATCATATAAGGCTGAACAGGTTCTGTGTAAGCTCCCATAATCCTAACAGGAACTCGTCTATATACGCCCTTGTCCTCCGGTCTATTCATTAAAACCAAAGCGTGTATATTCTTTATTACAAATTCCGTAAGCGGCTTTTTACTGCTTACAATATCCTGAACATATAAAAATGCGTCCTTATGTCCAACAGCTTCCAAATGGTCTTTAAGCGGTTTTTGGTCTATTGTTATCCCCTCAAGCACCATTGCGGTTTCTTGAAGTGTCAAGGTATTGCCTTCAATAGCATTGGAATTGTAGGTGAATTCAATCATAAATTCTTCATTTAATCTCTCAAGTTCGCCCTGAGTAAGAGGTCTGCACGAATCAAGTTCTGCCTTTAACTGCTCAATTCTTTCAAATGAAATTGTCTGCTTTGAAGATTTTTTTCTGCCGTCTGCAGGCTTTTGGGCATTTTCCGGTATCATATAAAGATTTCCTTTACGGATAACACCCTTAATTTTATTTTCTTTACAAAGAACACGAACACGCCTTGCGGACAACCCCCACTTTTCTGCAGCTTGCGACACCTTAATATAATCCATAATATCATTCCTTTTTGAGTGATTATAGGAATATAATAACGCAAAATAGGAATAATATATGACTCTTATACACCTCTGACGCTGCCGACGATAAGG
>JAIDVA010000144.1 GCA_029059925.1 Eubacterium sp.
GAATATAATCAGGACAGCATTGTTATTATTGACGAGGCTTATGTCGATTTCGGCGGTGTGTCCTCAGTCCCGCTTATAAAAAAATATGATAATCTGCTTGTAACGGGCACATTTTCAAAGTCACGTTCACTTGCCGGTCTCAGAATCGGCTTTGCAATCGGCAGTGAAGCGTTAATTTCGGTTCTGGAAGCAGTTAAAAATTCATATAATTCTTATACAATAGATTCCATATCTATCGAGGCGGGCAGAGCAAGTGTTTTTGATGATGAATATTTTAAAGAAACCTGTAATAAAATTATTAAGACAAGAACACGTGTTACGGATGAAATGAGGTCAATGGGCTTTAAGGTGCTTGATTCCCAGACCAATTTTATATTCGCCACGAAAGACGATATGTCAATGAAGGATATGTTTGAATATCTCAAGACAAAAAAGGTGTTTATCCGTTATTTTTCAGTGCCGAGAATTGAAAATTATGTGCGTATAACAATCGGTACGGATGAGGAAATGGATATCCTTTTAAAAGAATTAAGGGAGTATGTTAAATGAGTATGCCAAAAAGAACGGCAATGATTTTTTTAGGTGCAATCAATCTGATGAATATCATTGCAGGCTTTGTTACCGAGCTTAAAATTGCACGCAGCAGTGATGTAATGTCCATCATACCTATCACAGCTGAGCTGACGGTTAATCAGATATTGATTTTAAATTTTGTGGTGGTTGCCGCTATCATATTTTTAATTAGTATCGTTACAGCATACCTTGCAACAGATGTGCCGTATTCGCCTGTTGAAATCATAAAAAACTGCCCGGGTGTATTTATGATTTTGCCGATTATTGTTTTTGGCATCGCCTTGTTTAATGCCATTCAGGCTCAGATATCAGCCGATAAGCTGTGGATTATTTTAAGCGCTGCTTTTTATGTTCTTGCAAGTGCAGTGAATTTCGGCTGTGCTATGACTATTAAAGAGGATTAAAAAAAGCTGTTCAAGGTATTGCGCCTTGAACAGCTTTAGTTTTTTGTTATCATTTTTTATTTAAGCTTTTCTGTCCATTCCTTTTCTCTAAAGCCGGTAAGGATGACATTGTCTGATATGATAATCGGTCTTTTCACAAGCATTCCGTCTGTTGCAAGC
>JAIDVA010000145.1 GCA_029059925.1 Eubacterium sp.
ATATTTTATTGAAAATAATTTTATACACTTTTTGTTGACTTATTATATAATATAAATTATAATCAACATGTGTAACTTTACATAGATTTAACATTTGCTTTCAGCAGGAGAATTTATTTGGCAATCGCTGCTTTTAAACGTTATGAGAAAAAATATCTCATAACGAAAGAAAAGCTCGACAAAATACTACTTTCTTTGCTTGAGTATATGGGGCCTGATCCATTTTGCCTGGATGATAATGAATACAGAATTTGCAGCATATATTATGACACGGACAATCATGACATTATAAGGCAAAATTCTTCAAGCCTGTTTATGGTGATGTTGTGATTAACGCTTTGGTATTTATGTATGATATTAATGAAGACGGTTTTGTCAATGCTAAGGATTACTCTGTTATGAGTAAAAACAGCAAATATGATTCTGCTAAGCCGTTCTTTGAGAATTTCATTAATTTATAAAACATCGGAATTCTCGTATAAGTAAAGGTGATTTAATGAAAAAGAGGATTTTGGCAGCAGTTTTGGCCGTATGTGCGGTTATTTCCTGTCTGTCAGTTGCAGTATCTGCATTCGGTTCAACAATACATCCGCTCACTCTTGATGTTCAAATGACAACGAAAGCAGATGAAAACAGAGAATGCTGGTACTCATATACACCTGTTGTTTCAGGAACATATTCGTTTTTGTCTTATAATTTATATGCGACACAGTGTAAGCTGTTTGTTAAAGAAATGAATCCTGATACGGGTGAAGAAGAATATGTCATGCTCAAACATGTAAAGAGTGATCTTGAGCATTGGGAGGAAAACGGTCATAATAAAAGGCAGTTTTGCTTAACTTATGAGCTTGAAAAGGGTGTTACATATTATTATTCGGCATTCTGGGGCTTTCCCAGTCCGGATCCTCCCGATTATTACAATATGATTGTAAAGCTCAGATGCGATAGCTATAATGAGCATATAATTGATCATATTGAGCTTTCATGTGCGGCAACGCTTGCATCTTGTCAGAATGGCTGGTGGAATAAAGACAGCAGCACAGGTGAGTGGTATTATGTTTATGATCCTGCACGTATTATTACGAATATGATTATTACTGTTTATTTTTCAGACGGTGATGTCAAAACGGTTCGCGGGACAGCGGAGGAAATAGACGGATATAAGATTATGTTTAAGCATAGTCAGATAGATACTGATAAGCATTGGTATCCGAAGTCATCTGCAAAGTATACTGCAAACACACTTACGGTATCTATTCTTAATGCTTCTGCAGATTTTGATGTACCGATTGATTTGGCAAGCTATCCCGTGTCCGGCAAGATTGTTGATGTATCCGGCAGTCCGATAAAAAATGCCGAGGTATCTGCTGTAAATCAGACTATAAAAACAAATGCAGATGGCGAATTTGTTTTTGCAGCACCTTATGGTAAGTACAATGTTAAAATAGCTGCTGATCATTCAATTGGCAGAGAAGTTGAGATTGATGTGAATAAGAGCTTTGATGAAAATAATTTTATGTCAACTCCTGTTGAGCTTGTAAACTGTGATTATGTGAATGACGGCATTATAAATGCTAAGGATTTTGCATATGTTTATCAGAATTTGGGCGGCGATGAGCTTGAAAGGGCGATAACACAGATTTCAGACAATCTTAATTTTGATAAAGATAGTTATGATAAAATTGTTTTAAAATAATTTACGATATAAAAAACGGATGGAATTTAATGTTCCATCCGTTTTTGCCTGTCTGTTTGTGTTTATTTATTTTTCTTTTTTTCTGTTTCTCAATATAATCATAAATATCATACCGATAATACCGCCGCAGGCATTCATCATCATATCCGTCATCGTATCAACAAGACCGAGATATCCATACTCGTTATTATATTTTGTCAAATCAAACATAGCCGTCTCTTCTCCTGCTTTAGAAAGCTGGAGGTTTGTGCCGTGCAGTGTGTCCATAAGAAATTCGTAAAATTCCCAGCCGACTGCAATGGATAATGCAAACATGATTGAAAAAATGGCGGCAAGTGTAGCAGCGCATTGTCCCTTTTTTCTTTGAATAATGCAGGCAAAATCATATCCGAAAACAGCACACACAAAGCCTGAAAGCACGTGCATCATATTATCAAACCACGATATTTTGTCAAAAAAACCAAAGTATGAGCCGATAACAATTCCTATAAATATAATTACATTCAGCATGGTCTGGCTGAGCGGCGGAACTTCCTCTATAAAACTGCCGTTTCCGAAAACCTGAAACATATCCCACAGATGAGTAAAGATAAAGCAGAACACACTCTCAAAGCCCATTACAACATCACCTGTTATAAAGGAATATGCTGCACAGATAAGCATTGAAATCCGCACAATAATCCAGAAAATCAGCTGTGCCTTTGGTATTATATTAATTGGGTCTTTTTTTATTTTGTATGCCATCTTGATAATCTCCATATACGACAAATACTTCTTCTATTCTACCATAGATATCGCAAATGTCAATTTATTAAATAAAGATAAACTATTTAAAATTTTATAGAAATAGTAAAATTTTTTTGTTATAATCGTAAAAGTGAAAATGAACACTTTGTATAAAAATGTTCAAGAATTTGGTTATTACTCCGGAGGAAAAATATGTCAGAGTTTACAAGCAAATATGATGTAAAAAAGACAATGTATGAGAAGTTTATGGATTCCGTTGCCGCAAGAGGCGACAAACCATGCTTCTATTACTATAATAATACAATCAGCTGGAATCAGGCTGATGAAATGGTTGATTTGTGTGCAGCAGCGCTTAAAGCAAATGGTGTTGAAAAGGGAGACAGAGTTATTATCTGTGCACCTAATATGCCGCAGTGTATTACTGCTATTTATGCTGTTAACAAAATCGGTGCAATTGCAGCCATGCTCCATCCGCTTTCAGTAGCCACTGAGGCGCAGTATGCAAAAAATCTTGTAGGTGCAAAATTTGCATTTTGCTTTGATGTAAGTGAAAAGGCATTTACAGGTATGAAGGACCTTATACTTGTTAAATGTCCGACTGCTCAGTATTTCCCTAAATCACCTTATGGAATGATTGCTAATATGCTCTATAAGAAAAAGATTAAGGGTAAGACTGCACCTGCTAAAGATGTTAAAAAGCTTATCGGCTGGAAAGATTTTCTTAAAGAAGGTAAGGAATATCTTGAAAGCAATACAGTTGAAATCGAAACTGACTATAATGCAACAGCTGTTACAATGATGACAGGCGGAACAACCGGCAATCCAAAGGCTGTTATGCTCAGCAACTATAATATAAATAACCTCTCTTATGAAGTTTGGGATGTTGTTGACACAGTTATTCAGAAAAAAATTGATCCTGACAATGATGCAATGCTTACAGCTCTTCCTGTATTCCATGGTTTCGGATTTGGTATGTGTATGCACTATTCAATTATTGTTGGTCAGCCACAGGCTTTATTCCCACAATTTGATGCGAAAATGTGCAGTGATGCAATCAAAAAATATCACATCAACTATGTATTCGGTGTGCCGGATTTCTTTGAAAAGGTTTATAAAGCAGGATACCTTAAGGGTATTGATATGAGCACAATGAAGCTTATCGGTTCAGGTGGTGACGTTGTTCCTTATTCTCTTACTGAGAAAATGGATAGACTCCTTAAGGAGAACGGCTCAAAATTCCATTTTGCAACAGGCTATGGTTTAACAGAATGTGTTACAGTTTGTTCCTTCACGGATATGAGAAGAGAAGCACCGCAGGGCTGTATTGGTCTTCCTACATATAATATTGAGGTTATGACAGTTAAGCCCGGTACTACTGAAGAGGTTAAGGGTGAGGATGGCGAGCTTTGTGTTTATGGTCCTACTCTTATGCAGGGTTATTGGAATGATCCTGAGGAAACAGCTAAAATGCTCGTAAAGCACGAGGATGGCAGAGTATGGCTTCACACAGGTGATATGTGCTATATCACTCCTGAAACAGGCGATATATATTATCGTCAGAGACTTAAGAGAGTATACAAAATCAGCGGATACCTTGTTTACCCTTCATTTATTGAGGAGGCATACAGAGCAATGGCTGAGATTTATGATTGTTGTGCAATCGGCACAGGTGAAGAGGGTAAAACCCAGCTTAAGCTTTATGTTGTAAAGAATAAGAAATTTGCAACAGATAATGAAGAGGAGCTTACCAAAAAGATTATTGACTTTGGTATGCAGAATCTTTCAAAATGGTCTGTTCCGAGAGAGGTTGTTTATATCGATGAGCTTCCGAGAACTAAAATCGGCAAGGTAGATTTTAAAGTGCTTAAATAATATAAAAACAAAACTGCTTGGGGCAATAACCCCAAGCAGTTTTGTTTAATCAGCCAAATAGGTTTGTTATTTGCTTTGATATTGGCATTGAATTCGAATATTCATTATCTGTTATTCCTTAATATGCGCTTTGAAAATTGATTGCTTTTATCTTGGTAATTGATTCGATATCAGATGATTGCGCTTGTCTCATTTTTATATTACTAAAATTTGTATGTGATGATTTTTCATATTTCATGCATATCCTTGTAAATCAAACTTTAATAATTTTGCTCAAAAAACAAGAGCTTTACTCACGATAATCATTTCTAATGAAAGGCTTGTCAATTTTTAATTCAGTCAAAAGCTTATATTTTTTCGGATGCCGATAGGCATTGCCGAATACTTCATTTTCACGATATTTGCGCAGTTGTTCCAAATCAAGTTCAGAAATATAAATTCCCTCTGCTTTTCCTGCCTGAAAAATGCAGGTATCCCGTGAACTGCTTTCATTCGGCAAATAGACGACACCGTCAAACACGGTTGAATTGCCGTTGCAGTCGGGCACAGTTTCGGGATAATTACAGGTAGCAATAGCTAACATGTTTTCAAAAGCTCTGGCACGAAGCTGTGAAAGACGGTTTATTTCCATTGGGCAGGCGTTTGGTACAAGAATGAGCTCTGCACCTTTCAACATAAGAATTCTTGCACTTTCGGGGAATTCTCTGTCATAACAGATCATAGCTCCTATTTTTACCTCGCCGCAAGATGTATCAAGCGTCGTGACATAAAAGCTTTTACCTGCTGTTAAATTTTTTTTCCACATCGAAATCACAAGTATGCACTTTGGCATAAACAAATTTCAATTCTCCGAATCTGTCAAAAAGCACAAGTGAATTGCGAGGAGCATTTTTACATTTTTCAAGCAGAGTTATCCCGATAGCCATATTAAGTTGCTTCGCAAGTTTGCCAAATGTATTGATAAAATCGCTGTCAGTGGAAATAGCTTCTCTTTTCCATTCATCAACAGGTCTGTCGTGAATATTATATCCGTTGCTCCACATTTCCGGAAATAGTGCGATGTCAGCGCCTTTTTCTTTTGCTTTTTTACAACACACTATTCCTTTTTCAAGATTTTCATTTAGGGTTTTACAAGGTGCAATTTGCAATAATGCAATTTTCAGCAAACTCATTATTTTAGTTCCTCTTTCAATCCAAAAATTAAGCAAGTAAATTTGTTTTTCCGTTAATCGCTTCTTTTATCATTAATACAGTTTCATCGACAGACAAATCTGTTGTATCTATGACATGATGCTCATATTCATCTAAAGAATTAAATTGTGTCCACATCGTTTCTACCAATTCAATATTGGTTTTTCTATCCAGCTTAGAGCGTTCGATTGCTCTTTTCATAGTGGTTTTTTTGCTGGCTCTCAAAATGATATAATGTATCTCATATCCCTCTTGAACAACATTTTTCCAAGGCTCTAAAAACCAAGGCCCTACAATACCATCTACAATAACGTCATACCCACTGCAGGCAAACCTTTTTGCAGCGCCTAAAAATGCCTCTATTACAATCAAATTTTGTTCATTTGATTGCGGCAAATACGGTGGGATGGCACCTTTGCTGAGATAGTGGTAAAAATCATCTGTGTGCATATGTACTGATTTTTCTGAATCGGATTTTTTTGCAACGATGGCTGCTGTTGTTGTTTTTCCGGTTCCCGGTGAGCCGGTGATTATTATAATTCTTCCTTGTTTCATAATATCTTGACCTTCCACATGACAGAAAGTATTCATTCTGTCAATTTGTTTAACTGAATTTTTCTTCCTACGGTCTGACAAATTGCGTCTGCAACGGACGCTCGTATTTCCGGTTTGTCGCAGACGGTCGTAATACCGATTTATTTTAGTATTTTCATTATACCACAGGTATTTGAACTTTTCTATAGAACCTCTCATTTATCACAAAACAAAAGACAGGTGTCAGAGTTATCCTACCGTCTGAAGTCTACTGATAGATAATTTCTGTTTTACAATCTTTGGAAGCATATAGACACGATAGTCGATTTCTCAAGCTTTAAAGAAGCTGAAATTGACCATGAGAAAACTGCTTTGAAATACATCAATAAATCAATTGCTGCACTTTCTGACAAATTTATATAAGCATAAAAAGAGCTATCAGACTTTCAAAAATCTGATAGCTCTTTACTTTTGCAATAATTTGATATTTTGTTGCCCAGAGGGCGTTATAGTTTAGAAATTCGGTATTTACGCTTTTTGAGAGTGTGTAAAATCATTCCCACTCGATTGTTCCGCAAGGCTTCGGTGTAAGGTCATAGAGAACTCTGTTTACACCCTCAACCTCGTTTGTGATACGTTCTGTGATATGCTGCAGAAGTGCAAAAGGAATATCCTCAACTGTTGCAGTCATAGCATCTACAGTGTTAACAGCGCGGATGATAACAGGGTAAGCATATGTGCGTGCACCGTCCTTAACACCAACGGATCTGAACTCAGGAACAGCAGTGAAATACTGCCAAACCTTACCCTCTAAGCCGTTCTTTGCAAACTCCTCACGAAGAATTGCGTCTGATTCACGAACACACTCAAGACGGTCACGTGTAATTGCACCAAGACAGCGAACACCGAGACCGGGGCCGGGGAATGGCTGACGATAAACCATACCGTCAGGTAAGCCGAGTGCCTTGCCGACAACTCTTACCTCGTCCTTATAAAGGAACTTGAGTGGCTCAACAAGCCGGAATTGGAGATCTTCAGGCAATCCGCCTACATTGTGATGTGCTTTAACGCCGTCACTTTCAATGATATCGGGATAAATTGTGCCCTGTGCAAGGAATTCAATACCTTCCTGCTTTCTTGCCTCTTCTTCAAATACGCGGATAAATTCAGCGCCTATGATTTTACGCTTTTTCTCAGGCTCTGCCACACCTGCAAGCTTGTCCAGGAATCTGTCAACAGCATCAACATAAATCAGGTTTGCATCCATCTGGTTGCGAAATACCTCAACAACCTGCTCAGGCTCACCCTTACGCAGTAAGCCGTGATTTACGTGAACACATACAAGCTGTTTGCCGATAGCCTTAATTAAAAGTGCAGCAACAACGGATGAGTCAACACCGCCGGAAAGTGCAAGGAGTACCTTCTTGTCGCCAACCTGCTCCTGAATTTCTGCAACCTGCTCTGCAATGAACGCATCTGCCAACTCTTTTGTGTTGATGCGTGCCATTGTATCAGGTCTTTTATTATTATCCATAAAATTACCTCCATAAAAAAATTATTGGTATTAATAATATAAGACCAATAATTCCGTTAACTTTCAATATGTTACAAAAGATTTTTTCTAAGCTCATCTGCACTTTGCGGATGGAGATATGAAGGTGCAATA
>JAIDVA010000146.1 GCA_029059925.1 Eubacterium sp.
CATCAGGAGGGTTTAGTTATGTCAAGAAGTTACGGACATGTAAGTGATTATGAAAAAGAAATATTTGTATTGAGAAAAAAGGGATATACGAATAGAGCAATAGGAGAAGCCTTAGGATTTAATGAAGAGCAAATAAAAAACTTCATCAAAAGATATAATAGAAAACAAAGAAAAATGGAAGCAGGAATTGCAATACACAGGAAAGGCAAAACTTGTAAGAACAAAGAAGGTGGCTTACCGCCTTCAATACAACGATTAGATAAGCTTACGCAGATGAGATATGTAATAGCAAGCAAGGATAGATACATCAAACGATTGGA
Source organism: Eubacterium sp. (assembly GCA_029059925.1). GTDB lineage: Bacteria > Bacillota > Clostridia > Oscillospirales > Acutalibacteraceae > Eubacterium_R. The sequence continues at coordinate 321 of JAIDVA010000146.1, forward strand.
AATGGAAAATGAATTGATGCGGGATTTTCTGTCGCTCACAGAAAGGAAGTGAAGCCATTGGTAAAGTATCAAGTAATCTACAAACACAAGAACAAATACAGTATTAGTCAAATGTGCAAGTTCTTTGGAGTATCAAGAAGTGGATATTATGCGTTTTTGAAAAGAATAAATATACCGGATAGAGATTTGCCATTGGCTGATAAAATAAGAGAGTTCAAAAAGAATCAAATAACACATATGGCTATCGAAGAGTACATATATGGCTTGAAAGACGAGGAATATACAGAAATCCTAAAACTGTTCTTCGTGTTATGCAAAAGTACAATCTGCTGTCAGTGGTACGCAGAAAGAAGTACAAGTATGTAACAGAACATCTGTATAAATATCCAAACTTGCTTAATAGAGAGTTTACTGCTGACAGAGCAAATCAAAAGTGGGTAACAGATATATCATATATACCAACACAGCAAGGTAATTGCTATCTTTCAGTAATCAGAGATTTGTATGACAACAGTATTGTATCTTACCATATGTCAAAGGATATGACAGTGAAGCTTGTGCTTGACACAATTAACCAAGCTATGAAAAAAGAAAATGTCACTGCTGAGCTGCAACTCCACAGTGACCAAGGATCGTAATATGTATCTCACGAATATCATATGCTAACTAAATCATACGGCATAACTCCGTCAATGTCAAGACGTGGAAATCCGTATGACAATGCTTTAGCAGAAAATTTCTTTTCTATCCTCAAAACAGAATGTATCCACAGAGTTAAACTCCAAAGCTATGAGGAGACTAGCCTCCTCATAGCTGAATACATCAATTTTTACAATAACTATCGTATTCAAACTAAAATAAAACTGACTCCGCTTGAAAAACGAAATCAGTTTGTTGCTTAACAATTTAATTTTCTGCATCAAGTAGGGCCTTTTGTACTGTCTGCACAATTTGGGGCTGTTCATAACAGGTAAAAAGTGCCTTGCGTTTAAAATGCCAACAAAAGTCAACAACTCTCATATAACAATCACATTATACAGCTTTTAAGCTGATAATGCAAGGAGTGTTGACAATGACAAATGAGGAAATTATAAGAGAAATCAAAAGCGGTAACCGGGTGCAAGAGAATATGTATTGCTCTATTCTCAAAACATAACCATTTTGAAATTATGGAGCAAGAAATACGCTAAGGTGTTAGGTGATGAAGATGTACTACAGGAGTGCTATATTGCTTTACATAAGGCGGTACAAGGCTTTGATGAAAGCAAAGAATATAAATTTATATCTTACTTACAGAAAGCTGTACAAACTCATTTAAGCAGGGCATCGAATAGGAGCACTAACTCAAAGTTAGGCATTAGTGACAAAAGGCTGTTAGCACAGTACATAGAACTGAATCAACAGTATCAGCAGAAAACAGGTAACAATATATCATTAAACCAAGTTATAGACCTGCTGCATTGCTCTCGAAAGGATATAGAGCGCATCTCACAGTATTTAAGCATTCAGTATTGTTCAAGCATTGATAAGCCTATGGGTAACGGCTCAGATGATGACTTGAATGTTATTGAAGTGTTACCGGACAAGACCGATATTGAAAAAGACTACGAGCAACAGGATGAAAAAAGAATACTTAAAGCAAGTGTGGGGTTTTGTCAGTAATATTTGCAACGATAGAGAAACCGAAGTATTAAAAAAGATATTTATTGACACTTTAACGGAATCAGAAATAAGCCGAGACTATGGTGTGTCTTTATCAAGAATAGGGCAAATTAAAAACAGAGCATTTAGACGGCTGCGAAGTGATAAGGACTTTGTGCAATGGTCAAGACAATTTGACGATATATGTGCAATAGCATATCACTATAGCTTTAGCTCTTGGAAATACAGTAACACATCATCAGTTGAAAAGGCGGCAGAGCTTGAAGAAGGTAGACGTCAAATGGCTCAGCGGAGAATTGAACGTCTTGAACAACAGGCATTGTTGCAATTGAAACAAAGATTTGCAGCAGCAGGTATTGATATTGACTTTTAATAAGCCTATATTAACCCCTCGAGTACCAAAACGGTAGCCGAGAACAAGGGGGTAGGCAAAATTCTACACAGCATTAAGGGGATAACGGTACAGGGGAGTGTTTTGTAGAAAAAATTCCCCACCGAAAAAATATTCTGCCATTTCTGTCACCCTAAAAGGATGATTTAATTGACTATTCAATATGGGATCGTCAGCTAAATGCGCTTAGTGGTGTTGCAGATAACCTTATAATTGATTTTTAATCTTTAGCTGATAACTTTCATTGCTTTGCTCAAAAACGATTTAAACGGCTTATAGAGAACGTACAAAAAGAAAAAGCAAGCGTTATGCTTGCTACATCTTTGCTATTGTTTTGTTTCGCTTTCTCTCTCTTACTGCCCTGCTGCCACTTATAAAACCCATTATGTATACTACTGCAAGTCCGCTGTGTTGTTTCCAAATAATGTCATTATCTGGTTTGCATTGGTCGTATGCCTTACAATAACAATCGTAGGCATCATACATCACACCGGTAGTTGCGTATTTATAGCATATGTTAATTGCATCTTCTGCACTAATATGTGGTTTAAAATTTTTGCCTGATTCCATAAATTAAAAACTCCTTTGATTTCTTGACTTATAGCAGCAGGTGGGATATAATAATCTCACCTACCGCATTAATTCTTTTTTGACGGTTGGGTTTGCCCTTGTATGTAACTTTGGTCGGTCGCATTTACAAGGGCTTATTTTTATGCTACTGAGAACCTATAACCTTTAATCTGCTTTGTGAATTGCTCGTACAGGTCACTGTGGGCTGATTTAAAGGCTTTTGTATCAAGTCTGTTACTTGATATTGATTTGTACCTGATTTTGAAAATGCCCGCTTGTAGCTCCTCTGAGCCCTGCTTGATACATTCGGCTTTGAGCTCATCTTCAATGGCGGTAATTTCGGCTTGCAGTTCTTCTGCTAATGCCTTAAGGTCTTTTAGTTCTTCAACCTTTGCTTGTAAATCTTTTGTACTCATATTTGTACTCCTTTGTATTATGTTTAATTTGCTGTATTTTCTGATTACTGCATAGATAGGGCATTACTTTTTGATTTTTACGCTTTAGTCATATCTGCATATGCCTTTGGTCTGTGACCGCTCCTATATACCCATAAAGGGCATTTTATACAAGTGCATTGCTTTACCTCGTTTGAAGAGCCACAACAGCAATCAAGACATTTCTTGCGGATAGCTTTCATTGGTGTTAGTTTCATATCTTCCTCCTTTGTATTTATTTGATAAATGAAACGGTCAAGTAATCTTCTTGACTATTGCCTACCTCATATCGGCTCACAAGTATATTGACTTGACTTTGTGGCACATTGTCTTGTGTCCGTTCCCTTACCTTGTGACTACATTATAGCACATTGAGGACAATAACACAATTGACAAAACTCACAAACATTGGGGACAATGTCGTATAAAGCTTTGTGCAATTTGTGTATTGTGTACAATTGCGTTTTGTGATACAATATTGTTACAGTGGTAAAGTAAACTTTATTTTTTTACGCTCCACTGAATATATAAAATAGAGGTGTAACAATATGCCAGAAGAGAAGAAAAGCAGATACAATGACAAAGTGAATAAAGCGACGCAAAAATACATAAAGAATAATTATGATGATTTGCGTATCAGAATACGAAAAGATGATGAAATCAACAAGGCTGTTATAACGGATAATGCAAACAAGGTAAACGAAAGCGTTAACGAATATGTTGTAAAAGCCGTAAAACAGCGTATTGAAAGCGGCAAATAATAAGGAATGAATGTATATGAACTATCAAGATAAATACAATTTAACACCACAGCAGAGCCTATTTCTCGCAAAAAAGAAATGGGATGAAAATATATACTGCGGTATGAAAATGGAAAACAGAGCGGTTACATTCCCACAGACACAAACTATATTGAATGGTGTTAATGTGCCGAGTGTGCAGCTTGACGATATACAGGCAATATTAAATATGAGGGATGCTTGGAAATATCTTTTAAATACTATTGATGAGCCTATAACACTTGAATACCTGTGCAAGCTGAATGAGTTTATTGCAAGGAATGAGGCTTTAGAGTGGGGCAAGCTAAGGAGCGGAGCCGTAGCAATATCGGGTGCTGATTATTTACCTGCCGTTCCTGCTGCTGAAAAGGTCGAAAATGAGCTTAATGAGATATTGACAGATAAAGACACCACTATAACAGAAAAGGCTTTAAATGCCTTTGTGTGGGGTGCAAGGGGTCAATTCTTTTGGGACGGAAATAAGCGTACAAGTATGACACTTGCAAATAAAATCCTTATTGCAGCAGGTAAAGGAATATTGACAATTACCGATAAGCATATGGAGCAATTCAATACATTATTGCTTGATTACTATAACACAAATCAAAGCGAGCAGTTGAAAGCCTTTCTATACAACAATGCTATACAGGGTGTAGAAATTTAGGCAAAAATAAAAGCCTATGCAGAAAGTAAAGGCGAGAGTATCAATAGATTGTTAAAGAAAATGAGGAACAATATGAATTTAGAGGATATTAATTTAGAAAGTTTTATTGATATTATTGTTGCTTGTACCTCTATAATCTCTATATTTATTGCTGCTAAAGCGTTAAAAGTATCAGCAGATACAACAAAAATACAAATGCAACATAATATGCTGAGTATGAAACCTGTATGTGAAATATATACAGCTAACTATGATGATGGATATTTGGCTGTTGAAATTCAAAATAAAGGTTTGGGTTTAATGTGTATTGATAGTATTGCTTTTATTGATAAGCAAGGCATAGCACATAAACAACTAATTGCTTGTGTGAGTGAAAAAACAAACTTATCCTACCTTTTTCTTGAAGAGAACAAAGTGATAATGGCAGGAGAAAAACTGAAGTTGATCAAGGGCAATAATCTTACAAATAACGAAAGGGAAAGAATTGTTGACGAATTAAAAGGGATACAAGTACATATTGAATACAAGGATGTTTACTTCAATAAATACATTTACGAAGATTATATTAAATTTGTCGATTGTTGGCAGTATTGCTAATTTTTGCGATTATTGACTTACAACATATTACTTTACAATAAATACAAGCAGCAGGACAAATATAAACCTGCTGCTATTTTTATATATTATAATATTTGTGTGCGCACAAGGCACCTTGGCTTTTCTTGGCTTTTTATCTGCTGCTATATATCTATAGAATTCACAACACTTAACAAGACTTGACAAAGCTTAAAGAAAACTTTATACTATAAATGAACAAGGAGCTATCCGATAGACGGTTAGCCCTCTTAGTTTTGATTAAGTAATCGCCCTAAGTTTTGCGGACTGCAGGGCGGTTATTTTTTTATGCTTAATATGTAGCCTGTGGCTGCAATCAGAATAATTACAACAAATGCAAGATATTCCATAGCATCACCCCCTAAAATGAATTAGAGGGCATTGCCCTCTGTTTATTCAGAGGACTAACCGCCTACCGTTTATAGATAGCTCCAAGAGGACAACTCAATGTCCTGCTGCTATGATAACAATAAATCAATCAAATTGCAAGCATTATTTGCTTGCTTTTTCTTTCACTCCAAACGGCAAAAGGTGTGTAATGGTGTGTAACGGTGTGCAACGCAACGCTATTTTAACTTAACCTTATTTAACAAAAGTCTTGAAAGCACCGAAAATAGGGCGTTTAAGGCACTTTAAGCAAAAATAAAGAACCGTTAAAAAACGGCTCTTTTTGGTCGGAGTGACAAGACTTGAACTTGCGGCCCCCAGACCCCCAGTCTGGTGCGCTACCACCTGCGCTACACCCCGATGATGCTTCATTATATAACGTACATAGTAGATCATTTAACAAAAGGGCACCTCGGTTTGATTCCTTGGGGTACCCTTTTATGGTCGAGGCAACAGGATTTGAACCTGCGGCCCCTACGTCCCGAACGTAGTGCTCTACCAAACTGAGCTATGCCTCGATTTGCTTATCTATTATTGCACAAATTTATATATTTTGCAAGTCCTAAATTGAATTTTTTTGACAAAGTATAATATATAATGGTATAATTGATTTGCAACATTAAAATGATATATTTTATTTAATTAAATTTAGACTGTTCCCAATTGCTTAAGGAGAAGACATATGAAAAAGCTGATTCCTTTTTTTATTACTCTTACACTGTTGATTACAACGATATCTTTCCCTGTGTCAGCAGATGGAGGATATGCACTTAATATATCCGCAAAAGACAATGCACATGATATATCCGACAAGCTGTATGGCTTATTTATAGAGGATATTTCCTATGCCTGTGATGGTGGTCTCGTATCAAATCTTGTTAACAATAATTCTTTTGAATATGAGTTCAATAAAGCATCAGGTTGGATTTTTGATAATCTTAATGTATCCTTTGATGATGGTTCTGTGCCGCTTAATCAGAATAATCCTACATATGCGGCAATAAACGTTAACGGCAAGGGAAGTATTACCAATATTGGTTTTACCGAGATGTATGATTACAAGACCTATGACAGAAATGAGACGAAGGCCAAAACTCCTGATATGGGCTTTAAGGCAGATGCGGAATACAGTTTTTCCTGCTACATAAACAATAGGGATTTTGAAGGTACAATATCAGTTTATCTGGATTCGCCTGCAAACAAGGCAAATGTTACTCAGCTCGACATATCAAGAAGCGGTAATGTATGGACTCGGCTGAGTGCGGATTTAACCGCTGTTGCTACTGAGGATGGAGCACTTACAATTGAGCTTGACGGAACAGGTACAATATTCTTTGATTTTATCAATCTTGTGCCGAAGAACAGCTATGGATATGGAAGTGAGGAATGGAAATATACTTCTCTTCGCTCTGACCTTTATGAGTCACTCAGTCGTTTGAATCCTGCTTTTATTCGTTTTCCGGGCGGTTGCCTTGCTGAGGGTGACAGCCTTGAAAATCTATATGATTGGAAAGCCACAATAGGGCCTCTTGAGGAGCGTGAGCAGTCATATAATCTTTGGAGGGATGATTTAGGCAGAGATTATATAAATACAAATTCTATGGGTTATCACGAGTATTTTCAGCTTTGTGATGATCTTGGTGCCAAGCCGATTCCGATTGTTAATGCAGGACTTACCTGTCAGGGAAGGTCCGATTATGACAATTATGCCGTTGCTTATCTCAAATCATCCATGACAGATGTTCAGTGGCAGGAATATATGACGAATGTACGCAATATGCCTGAGGATAATGTCGAGTGGAGAGATGGCTTTACAGCGGATATTGAAGCTCTGAATATCACCAGCGAGACGGATTGGGAAAATTATCTCAATTCCAGTGCACTCA
>JAIDVA010000147.1 GCA_029059925.1 Eubacterium sp.
GGTATGGGTGTAGGAACCTTCTGGCCCTTCTTTTATTCAATGGGTTATGATCTTGTTGAGCTTGATGAGTTTAAGACAGGGGAGAGAAGAGAGTCGATTATTACCGCTCTTCCGCAGCTTGTACAAAAATTCGGTTCTGCAACAGGTATTCTGATGGCAGGTCAGCTTTTGTCTGCTTACGGATATGATTCTTCAAAGGATACTGCAGGTAAGGAATCGCTTATTACGGTTGTAACCGATCCGCATATAGTAGGTGGAATGGAGAATATTTCAACTGTTATTCCTGCGGCATTTTTAGCCGTTTCAATCATTGCACTTATCTTTTATCCGATGACAAGAAAAAATGTCAATGCTCTTATGACTCAGCTTAATAAAAAGCGTAAGGGCGAAGCGTATTCCACTGAAGGGCTTGAGAAATTGTTATAATAAATCATCGTTTAGTGCTGCCTGTGCCGCTGTGTACGCAAGTACGCGCGGCAAAACAACAGAGGGGAGTATTAGGGTATGTAATATCCTAACGCTAAACAATAATTTACATCAATAAAAAACACCTCCCCCTGATTTCAGGAGGAGGTGTTTGCATTCTATATTATCCGATTAAATCTGATATTTTATATTTCTTAAAGCATATGTATGAGCTTGGCTGAGCCTCATAAAGCACGCCGATATATTCATCATCAATCTGTGTCAGACAGGAATAAGCGAAAAAGCCTTTATTAATTTCAACGTCTGAAAACCAGTCAATACCTACTGTCATACCCTTAACACGCTTGAATTTGCCGACGGTGATAACGCCGTTTTCTCTTTTTCTTTCGGATGCGTGGGAGCAGAAAACATATTCGCCGATACTGATAACGCTTTTCTGACACTTTGGTGCATAGATAGCAGTTGGCTTAGCCTTAACCCAGTGCTTGCCGTCATCGTGTGAGATGGACAGCGGTGTTTTGCCGTATCTCTTCTGTCTGCCTAAGCCCAGAATAACCCCGTCCGGTGCCTGAACAAGCTGCCATTCGTCTGTGTTGCAGGAATATGGCTGTTGCGTCATTCTGTGCCATGTTTCACCATTGTCAACACTGTAGACTGATGCAGTCTCTTTTCTGTCAACATAGAGCGGCATAATGATTCTGCCCTGTTTTGTTGTAAGACCAACGCCAGGTGCAACACCTAAAAATGTTCCGTCACTTTTGATTAAAAAGTCACCGGTAATATCAACAGGATCAGACCATGTTTTGCCGTTGTCACTGCTCCTGAACATATAAACATAATTTCTCTTAGGGGATTTGAGTGGTGCACCAAAGGTTGTTACTGCGTCAACCTCGTTTTTACCTGTTTTACCATTGAGGAAAATGTTGCCCACATATTCCTCACCCTTATATAAAGAGCCTTTCCAGTCGGTAACACGATAATCGGTCTCATTATATTTTTTATCAAGAACAACTCCGTTCTCAATTACTAAATAGAAATTACCGTCACGGTCATATATAACAGGATACATTTTATTTTTGTACATCGAATACGGCAGCTTTTTCTTATCTAACAGACGTCTGTTATGAAGTCCCTTGCACTCAGGATAATAGTCAATAATCATAATAACATCGCCGTTAGGTGCTATTGCCATACACGGATCAATGAAAAATGCTGAGGCATAGCAGTCATCTGTTATTCTTGTCTCTCTTGCCGGCGGAGAAGCTATAGTTTGTATATCTGACCATGTCTCACCGCCGTCGTCGCTTGTACGTATTGCAACCTCAATGAAGCCCCAATCGGCTCCGCAGCTCTGCTTGTCAATAGCAGCAATAAGGGTGTTGCCTGATTTGATTAAGCTGGGAATACGAAATGCAGTGCCGCCGTTTGACTCATCACTCTGGCTGATAAGCTCCTTTAACAGATATTTTTCACTGTTGCCGCAAAATATAACCTTTTCATTATCCATTGATGTTGCTCCTGTTCATTATTTTTCTTAATAATAACATATGCGATATTTTTTAACAATACTATTTTGTTAAAATGCTTGCAAAACAGACGGCAAAAATGTACAATAGTATTGAAATATTTTAGAAAAGGAGGAAATAAAATGCTCTGGAAACTTAAAAAATGCTGGTATCGTATTTATCAAAGTGTTTTTAAGGTTGCTATGTGTCTTATGGATTGGTCCGAGCCGGAACTTCTTGAGGGTGCAGGCAGCATTCTCAGACTACCCGAGTTCATTAAGGGCAAAGGTCTCAGCAAGGTATTAGTTGTTACCGATAAAGGTCTTATGAGTCTTCATCTTCTCGACCCGCTTTTTGAGAAGCTTGAAGAGGTAGGTATTGAGTATGTTGTATATGATGGCGTACAGCCTAACCCAACAATTCCTAACATTGAGGATTGTAAGGATATGTACGTTAAAAACGGCTGTCAAGGTATTATCGCTTTCGGCGGCGGCTCACCAATGGACTGTGCAAAGGCAGCAGGTGCAAGAGTTGTAAAGCCGAATCAGCCGGTACGCAATATGCGTGGCCAGCTTAAGGTACATAAGCCGCTCCCACCATTTTTCGCAGTGCCTACAACAGCAGGTACAGGCTCAGAAACTACTGTTGCTGCAGTTGTTACCGATCCTGAAACACATGAGAAGAATGCTATCAACGATACATGTCTTCGTCCTAAGTATGCGGTGCTTGACCCCGCACTTACAACAGGTCTTCCGCCGCACATTACTTCAACAACGGGTATGGATGCTCTCACACATGCAGTTGAGGCTTATATCGGCAGAAGTAATACGAAGGACACGATTCGTGAGGCTGAGCAGGCAACTAAGCTTATTTTCGATAATATCGAGACAGCATACAGTGACGGTAAGAATTTAGAAGCAAGAGGCAATATGCTCAAGGGCTCATACCTTGCAGGCCGTGCTTTCACACACGCATATGTTGGTTATGTTCACGCAATTGCTCATAATCTCGGTGGTCTTTATGGCACACCTCATGGTCTTGCAAATGCAGTAATTCTGCCGTATGTGCTTGATTATTATGCAGATGCTGCTTATCCTAAGCTTGCTAAGCTTGCTGATATAGTTGGTATCGGCAAGGGTCTTGATACAGCAGGTAAGGGCAAGGCATTTATTGATGCTATCAGAACACTCAACAAGAATATGAATATTCCTGAAAAGTTCGATTTCATCAAGGAGGAGGATATTCCGCTCCTCGTTGAACGTGCTCTTAAAGAGGGTAACCCTCTTTATCCTGTACCAAAGATTATGGATAAAAAGGATTGTGAAATGGTTATTCGCTCCTTTATGGCATAATATAATAAAACAAAAAGAACGCTGTGATTTTTCACAGCGTTCTGCTTTTTTATAATGTTTTGGAATATGTAAATAATAATTTTACAGCTTAACCTCAATTGGCTTACCGCCGTTTTCTCTTGATTCATCTGCAAGGTAAACACAAAGGTGACCGGCAACACTGTCAAAGATTGATGTGCATGCAAGGCTTGGATTTTCACCCTTTATGAATTTAACAAAGTCAGCTGTGAGTCTTTCATCACCGCCGCCGTGTCCGCCGTATGCACCGACCATATCACCTGTAACATTAAGGTCAACTTCTTCGATATCACATTCCTCATTATGTGCATTTGGAGATGGGTTGATTTTTGAAACATAGAACTTTGACTCTTCAAAGTTACCGTAAATTTCTCCCTTAGTACCAATAATGTGAATCTTTCTGAGTGATTGCGATGAGCCGCCGACCATATTATGTGTGCCTGTTGCTCCGCTTGCGAAATTAACAAGCACTGACTGATGGTCAACAACATTGTTGTCACACTTGTAGATACATCTTGCATATGGGCTGTCGCTCTTCATAAGTGCAATTTTGTCCTCGATAGTAGGATTTTCAATGTGCTCAAGCTTATCCCACACATAAAATGCCCATCTGTCAGGGTGATCAATGTAAAGACGCTTTGTTGAAAAATCACAGGTATCAACATAAGGGCAGTCCTTCATACAGATTGTTCCGGCACCTTTCGGTGCATTCTCAGGTTTGAACTGAAATTTGCTGCCGAACGAGGAAATTGAGATTGGTTTAGTCTCACTCATAAACCACATCATAAGGTCAATATCATGACAGCATTTTGCAAGCAGCATGGTTGTGTGACATTTGTCGGAATTCGCCCATTTACCTCTGATATATGATGTTGAAAGGTGATGATAGGATACATGCTCAGTAGTCTGAATATTTATGATTTCACCTATTTCACCTTTTGCAATTCTTTCCTTAATTGCATAGTAAAAAGGAGTATATCTCAGAACATGGCAAATCATAACCTTAGAGTTGTTTTTCTTTGCACATTCCACAAGCTCACGCATTTCGTTTTCATTAACAGCGAACGGTTTTTCGAGCAGCATGTCATAGCCTGCATTTAAAAGCGGAACAGCAGTCTCTATATGCTGTTCATCCATAGTGCCGTTGATAATTGTGTCGGCAAGTCTGCCTTTTTCTGCAAGCTCCTGCGCTGACTCAAAACACATATCCTCGCCAAAGCCGAAGTAATCCATGCAATGCCTGCGTCTTACAGGATTCGGATCTGCAACACCTACAATTTTTAACAGCTCAGGATTGGTTTTTGCGAGCTCACTGTATACCAATGCACGATGTCCTGCACCGACAATTATTGCGGTAACCGGTGAATTTTCCATATCTGTTTACCTCTGATATATAAATATTTTTGTCTATAATATACCTATGGTTCGCAAAATTCAAGATTAAAAATAAAATTTATATTTGTTTTATAAATTGATATATTCTTCCTAACATACAGCCTTGACAGGTTAATACAATAATTTTATAATAATTAAAAATTATGTATGAAAATTATGTAAGCTAAGGTGATATATTGAAAAAATTACTTGTTTATTTAAAAGGTTATATTGTGCAGTCGATACTCGCTCCGCTGTTTAAGCTGCTTGAGGCATCATTCGAACTGATTGTTCCGCTTGTTATTGCATCAATCATTGATGTTGGTATTGAAAATGGTGATAAATCCTATATTTTCACGCGCAGCGGTGTTCTCGTTGCACTTGCACTTGTCGGTATGATAGCGGCAATCACGGCTCAGTATTTTGCTGCTAAGGCTGCAACAGGCTTCGGCAGAGGGCTGAGACATGCTCTTTATGAAAAAATCCAGTCACTTTCTTTCAGCGAGCTTGATACAATCGGTACGTCAACTCTGATTACAAGAATGACGAATGATGTTAATCAGGTACAAAACGGCGTTAACCTTGTTTTGAGACTTCTTTTGCGTTCACCGTTTATTGTTATAGGTGCAATGGTGATGGCATTTTTTATTGATGTTAAGTGTGCACTTATTTTTCTTGTTGCCATTGTTCTTTTGTCCGTTGTTGTTTTCGGCATTATGGCTTATACAATACCGAAACACAAGAATATTCAATCAAAGCTTGACAGTGTAACTCTGATTACCCGTGAAAATCTCTCAGGTGCAAGAGTTATCAGGGCCTTTACGGGTGAAAAAAATGAAATTGCAGAGTTTGAAAGACGTAATACTGCTTTGTCTGCACTGCAAAAGGGCGTAGGCAGAATATCTGCACTTTTAAATCCCGTAACGTATGTAATTATCAATATCGCAATTGTTGTGCTTGTATATTCGGGTGCACTTCGTGTTGATGCCGGTGATTTGACGCAGGGTCAGGTGGTCGCTTTATATAACTATATGAGTCAGATTTTAATTGAGCTTATTAAACTTGCGAATCTCATTGTTACGGTTACAAAGGCATTTGCATCTGCTGACAGAATCAATTCCGTATTTGAGCAGGATAATACGCTTGAGCATAATTGCAATACTGCGCAGTCAAAGGCTTTTGTTGAATTTGATAAGGTATCCCTTGCTTATAAAAATGCCGGCGAAAAAACCTTGTCTGATATTTCCTTCACAGCCGACAGGGGAGATGTTATAGGTATTATCGGCGGTACAGGCTCGGGTAAATCAAGCCTTGTATCGCTTATCCCTCATTTTTATGATGCTACTGATGGTTATGTTTATGTCGGCGGTAAGGATGTAAAATCAATTGACGATGATGAATTAAGAGGAAAAATCGGCTATGTTCAGCAAAAGGCAGTTCTGTTTAAGGGCTCTGTACGGGATAATATGAAGTGGGGCAAAAAGGATGCCACAGATGACGAAATCACCGAGGCATTAAAGCTTGCCCAGATTTATGACATTATTGTGGATAAGGGAGGACTGGATTTTGAAATTGCACAGAATGGTGCTAATCTTTCAGGTGGTCAGAAACAGAGACTCTCTGTAGCAAGAGCATTAATCCGCAAGCCTGAAATACTTATACTTGATGATTCCTCTTCTGCGCTCGATTTTGCAACTGAAGCAAGGCTTAGGGAGGAAATATACAGCCTTTCATATAATCCAACAGTATTTATTGTATCACAGCGTGCATCATCTGTTATGAGTGCTGATAAAATCATTGTTCTTGATGATGGTGAGTGCGTTGGCTTGGGGACACACAGCGAGCTCCTTAAGAAGTGTGAGGTTTATGATGAAATCTATTCCTCTCAGTTCGGAAAGGAGGATGAATAATGAACAGTAAGCAGACCTTAAAAAAGGTAATCAGTTATATTGATAAATATAAATATTATTTAATTCTGTCCATGTTTTTTGCTGTTATCACAGTGTCACTTACTCTTTATGCACCGATACTTGTCGGCAGAGCGATTGACTGTATTGTTTCAAGCGGGAATGTTGATTTTGCTGAAATAACAAGCATTCTTTTAAGACTTGTAATTGTTATTGCAGTTACCGCGATTGTTCAGTGGCTTATGAATGTATGCAATAACAAGATTGCTTATAATGTGTCAAGAGATCTTAGGCAAAAAGCGTTTGTTAAGATTGAAAGCCTGCCTTGCTCATACCTTGATTCTCATTCAAAGGGAGATATTGTAAGCCGTGTAATCAATGATGTTGACCAGCTGTCGGATGGTCTGTTGATGGGCTTTACACAGTTTTTTACAGGTGTTATTACGATTATCGGCACAATCGGCTTTATGCTTTCAATCAATGTATGGATAACCCTTGTTGTTGTGCTTGTAACGCCGCTTTCTTTCTTTATTGCAAGGTTTATCGCTAAGAGGACATATAAGATGTTTTCACTGCAGTCCAAAACAAGGGGAGAACAGACTGCTTTTATTGACGAAATGATTTCGAATCAGAAGGTTGCCCAGGCTTATAATATGGATGACGAAAATCTGGAGCGTTTTGATGATATCAATAACCGTCTTGCAGATTATTCGTTAAAGGCAACTTTCTTTTCCTCTATTACGAATCCTGCAACAAGATTTGTTAACAGTATCGTTTATGCAGCTGTTGCACTTTTCGGTGCCTTGTTGGCTATTAACGGCGGAATAACGGTTGGTATTCTTTCAAGCTTTCTTGCATATGCAAATCAGTATACAAAGCCTTTTAATGAAATCAGTTCAGTTGTAACCGAGCTGCAGAATGCACTTGCCTGTGCAGCACGTGTGCTGAATATGATTGAAGAGGAAAGCGTAGTTGCTGACAGAGACAATGCAGTTGATATAGAAAATCCAAAGGGTGAAATTGAAATCAGAAATCTTGCATTTTCGTATTCACCTGATAAAGAGCTGATAACCAATCTCAATCTTAAGGTTAAGCCAGGGATGACTGTCGCGATTGTAGGACCAACAGGCTGCGGCAAGACAACGCTTATA
>JAIDVA010000148.1 GCA_029059925.1 Eubacterium sp.
AGTTTATACTATACTCTACGTCTTTTTGGTGGACGACAGCCATTGTGTGGAATAGGAGTAACATCTTTAATAAGACTTACTTCCAGACCTGCTGTCTGAAGAGCTCTGATAGCTGATTCACGTCCTGAGCCCGGGCCCTTAACGTAAACTTCAACAGTTTTCATACCGCAATCAATTGCTGTTTTAGCAGCTGTCTCAGCAGCTGTTGCAGCAGCAAAAGGAGTAGACTTTCTTGAACCGCGGAAGCCCATTTCACCGGCTGATGCCCATGATACGGCATTGCCCTGTGTATCAGTAATTGTTACGATTGTGTTGTTGAAGGTTGATTGAATATGGGCAGCACCACGCTCAATATTTTTCTTCTCACGGCGCTTGCGTGAGCCTGTGGTCTTTTTAGTAGCCATACTATTTGTTTCCTCCTACTTATTTCTTCTTATTTGCTATAGTCTTCTTAGGACCCTTGCGTGTACGAGCATTGTTCTTAGAAGTCTGACCTCTTACAGGAAGACCCTTTCTATGTCTAACGCCACGATAGCAACCAATTTCGATAAGTCTCTTGATGTCAAAAGCTGTATTTCTGCGAAGGTCGCCTTCAACAGTAAGATTGTGAGTGATATAGTCACTAAGCTTTTTAACATCGTCTTCTGTTAAATCTCTGCAGCGAGTATCCGGATTGATACCTGTTGCTGCAATAACCTCTTTAGAAGTAGTAAGACCGATACCATAAATATAGGTAAGGCCGATTTCTACTCTCTTGTCATTAGGTAAGTCAACACCTGAAATACGTGCCATTTTACAGTTTACCTCCGATTATTAATTCAGGATTAGCCCTGACGCTGTTTGTGCTTTGGATTTTCACAGATAACCATTACTTTTCCATTGCGCTTTATTACTTTGCACTTTTCGCAAATTTTCTTTACAGAAGGTCTAACTTTCATTTTGAATATCCTCCTAAATATTTACTTTGAGCGCCAAATGATACGACCCTTTGTAAGGTCATATGGTGACATCTCAATTGTTACCTTGTCACCGGGAAGAATACGAATGTTATTCATTCTGAGCTTTCCGCTGATGTGGGCAATAATAATGTGGCCATTCTGAAGTGTTACCTTAAAAGTTGTGTTAGGTAATACCTCAACCACGGTACCCTCAACTTCTATCATATCTGACTTTGACATCTTATACCTCGCTAAAATAATTCATTACGATTGATGTTATCTATATTAACTGGAATCACATTACGGCGTAATCGCCAGCAATTGATTTGGAATAACAAGAATTCAATTTGTAATTCCTGCACCCAACTTTAGACTTTTGTTAAAATTACCGGACCATTTGAAGTAATGGCAACCGTGTGCTCAAAATGAGCAGAGATTTTACCGTCAGTAGTTTTAACTGTCCAACCGTCTGAAAGTTGTTTAACCTTATAGGTTCCCAGATTTATCATTGGTTCAATTGCCAATGTCATTCCGGGTAACAGTCGGATACCACGACCTGCGTGACCGAAGTTTGGTACGCTTGGTTCTTCATGAAGCTTTGTTCCGACGCCATGACCGACAAAGTCACGTACAACGCCGTATCCACGGTCTTCACAGTAAGACTGAACTGCATGGGATATATCACCGATTCTGTTGCCGGGAACTGCCTGCTCAATACCTTTATAAAGGCTCTCGCGGGTCGTATCCATCAGCCGCTTTGCCTCGGGAGAGCAAGTCCCTGCAGCAAATGTGGCAGCATTGTCGCCGTTATAACCATTCTTGGCAGCACCTAAGTCAATGCTGACTATATCACCCTCTTGAATAATACGGTCAGCCTTAGGTATACCGTGAATTACTTCATCATTTATAGAAATACATGCAGTAGCAGGAAATCCACCGTAGTTAAGAAAATTTGGAGTTGCTCCGTGTTTTTTTATAAACTTATATGCAATTTCGTCAATTTCCTTGGTAGACACACCGGGTTTAACCGCCTCTCCTGCTACCATTAATGCTTCAGCAGAAATCTGACAAGCCTCTTTCATAAGCTCAAGCTCACGACTGCTTTTAAGCACTATCATGTTAATCCTCCAATGCAGCGAAAACAAGTGCTGTTGTATCAGCAACTTCTTCCTGTCCTTCAACAATCACAAGCTTACCAAGTCCCTTATAGAAATCCTTAAGCGGCTCTGTCATCTCGTGATACTCGGCAAGTCTTGCCTGTACTGTTTCAGGAGCATCGTCTTTTCGCTGGATAAGCTCGCCGCCGCAAGCATCACACACACCATCAACCTGAGGCTTTTTATACTCAAGGTGATATGAGTTAGCACACTTTGCACATACGCGGCGACCGCTCATTCTCTTAGTGATGGCTTCGTCTGATACCTCAATATCAACAACCTTGTCGATATCAACGTTAGCATCCTCAAGAGCCTGAGCCTGAGGAATTGTTCTTGGGAAGCCATCGAGAATGAATCCGTTTTTACAATCATCTTCTTTAAGTCTGTCCTTGATAATACCGATAACAACCTCATCAGGAACAAGCTGGCCGGCATCCATAAACTGCTTAGCCTTAAGCCCCATCTCTGTGCCGTCTTTTACAGCAGCACGAAGAATATTACCTGTTGAAATTGCCGGAATACCGTATTTGTCAACAATCTTTTCTGCCTGAGTGCCTTTGCCGGCACCCGGAGCACCGAGAAGAATAAGTTTCATAAATATATATCTCCTAATCTATTAATCAAGGAAGCCTTTGTAATGACGCATCATCATCTGTGATTCGAGCTGACGAACAGTCTCAAGAGCAACACCGCACATAATGATAAGTGATGTACCGCCGAGTGAGATTGTCATGCCGCCATCTTCGCCGCCCTCTGTGAGTGGCGGGATAGCGAGATCACAAATAAGTGAGTAAATAATCGGGAACAATGCAATCACTGAAAGCATCAATGCACCGATAAGTGTAAGTCTGGAGAGAACTCTGAGAATATAATCAGAAGTTGGTCTGCCAGGTCTTATACCAGGGATTGCGCCATTATTCTTACGAAGGTTGTTTGCCATTTCAATTGGGTTGTACTGAATTGTACTGTAGAAATAAGCAAAGAATATGATAAGCAGGAAGTACATTAATGCGTACCACCAAGAGTCACCCTGGAAGGCATTGAAAAAGCTCTCCCAGAAAGTACCCTCATACTTATCAGCTGAAAGGAACATCTGAACTGTTCCAGGAAGAGAGAGAATTGAAGAAGCGAAGATTACAGGAAGTACGCCGCTCATATTAACCTTAATCGGCATATGAGTTGACTGACCGCCCATCTGCTTTCTGCCAACAACACGCTTTGCGTATGTGATTGGGAGTCTTCTCTCTGAATTGTCCATAAATACGATGTATGCAATCATTAAAAGGAAGATTACGCATACAACAGGAACAAGAACTCTATAAACAACTCTACCTGTATCAAGATACTGGAATAACTGCTTAATGAGTGTTGGGAATCTGGATACGATACCAGCGAAAAGGATGATTGAAATACCATTGCCTATACCACTGATTGTAATCTGTTCACCAAGCCACATGATAACAGCTGTACCTGCTGTAAGAACAAGTATAATAACGAGAGCCTGGAATACAGCATCAAAGCCTGTAAATGCAGCACCGTTAACGTCTGTCATCAAGTAATTGTTTGCACGAAGATAGAAGAAGTATGCAAGTGACTGGAGAAGACCAAGTATTACAGTAACGAAACGGGTGATTGAAGCAATCTTCTTTCTGCCCTCTTCGCCTTCCTTCTGCAATCTTTCAAGTGCAGGGATTGCAACTGCAAGCAGCTGCATTATGATTGAAGAGTTGATGTATGGAGTAATTGACATAGCGAAAATAGTTCCGTATGTGAATGCACTACCTGTCATCAAGCTCAAATAAGTGAGAATTGTGTTTCCCTTACCAACACTAATTTCATCAACAATGTTGAGGAAAGGTACCGGAATGACTGAACCTATTCTGAAAACGAGGATAATAAATGCAGTAAATAAAATCTTTTTACGGATTTCAGCTACTTTCCACGCATTTACGATGGTTTTAATCATTTAGAGCACCTCCACCTTACCACCTGCAGCCTCAATTTTTGCTTTAGCTGACTCACTGACAGCAGCTACCTTAACTGTAAGTGCCTTTGTGATTTCGCCCTTACCAAGAACCTTAACACCATCGAGTGTCTTCTTGATTACGCCTGCGTCGATAAGTGCCTGTGCATCTACAGTAGCACCATCTTCAAATCTATCATTAAGTGTTGAAAGATTAACGATTGCATACTCAGTTGCAAAAATGTTGTTGAAACCTCTCTTTGGTACACGTCTCTGAAGTGGCATCTGACCACCTTCAAAACCTGCACGTCTGCTGTAGCCTGAACGTGACTTCTGACCCTTCTGGCCTTTACCTGAAGTCTTGCCCTGACCTGAAGCAGTACCTCTACCAACTCTTTTTACGCTCTTTTTAGAGCCTTCAGCAGGAGAAAGTTCATGTAATTTCATATCTGCACCTCCCCTTATTCTTCTACAACAGTTACAAGGTGAGCAATCTTAGCAAGCTTACCCTGAGTCTGAGCATTGTCAGGCTGAACTGTTGTGTTGCCGATTTTACGAAGACCAAGTGAGTGGGCGGTGGCAATCTGGTCTGCTTTGCTGCCAATTAAGCTCTTGGTGAGCTTGATTTTAATATCTGCCATTGTTCCACCCTCCTTAACCTAAAATTTCTTTGGTTGACTTGCCGCGAACTGCTGCAACCTGGTCAGCTGTTCTGAGCTTGCTTAAACCATCAATTGTAGCTCTTACAACGTTGCAAGGATTATTTGAACGAATAGCCTTTGTTCTGATGTCCTTGATACCAACTGTCTCAACAACTGCACGGACAGGACCGCCGGCGATAACACCGGTACCCTTTGGAGCAGGCATAAGCAATACTTCGCCGGCACCAAATTTACCCTTAATCTCGTGAGGAATTGTTGATCCCTTAAGAGCAACCTTAATTACATTCTTCTTAGCGTCCTCGATACCCTTGCGGATAGCATCAGGAACTTCGCCTGATTTACCAATACCGAAGCCTACAAGACCATTACCGTCACCAACAACTACGAGAGCTGAGAACTTGAAAATTCTACCACCCTTTACAGTCTTTGATACACGGTTAATAGTTACAACTCTTTCTTCAAGCTCCATTGAAGATACGTCAATCTTTGCCATAAAAATTTACCTCCTTCGTTAGAACTTAAGTCCGCCTTCACGAGCGCCATCAGCTACTGCTGCTACACGTCCGTGATAAACGTAACCGCCGCGGTCAAATACGCACTTTTCAATGCCCTTTGCCTTAGCTCTGTCTGCTAATGTCTTACCTACAGCCTTAGCTGCTTCTACATTACCGCCATACTGTGTGAATTCCTTTTCAACGGTTGATGCTGATGCAATTGTTACACCTGCAACATCGTCAATCAACTGCACGTAAATATTGCTGAGAGAGCGATATACGTTAAGTCTTGGACACTCAGCAGTACCGCTGATTTTGCCACGTACTCTTGTGTGGCGCTTCTGTCTTGCCTTATTGGCATCCTGTCTTGAAACCATTGTATTTCACTCCTTCCCTTATTTCTTACCTGCTTTTCCTTCTTTACGACGGATATGCTCATCTGAGTATTTGATACCCTTGCCCTTATATGGCTCCGGTGGTCTCTTCTCGCGAACCTGAGCTGCGAACTGACCAACCTTCTGCTTGTCAGCACCACTGATTACAATGCTGTTTGCTGACGGGCATTCGATCTTGATACCCTCCGGTGCTTCCATTATAACCTGGTGTGAATAACCCAGGTTCATAACAAGATTAGTACCCTGTAACTGTACACGGTAACCAACACCGTTAACCTCTAAAGTCTTCTTAAAGCCCTCTGTAACACCTGTAACCATATTTGCAACAAGTGTACGGGTAAGGCCGTGAAGAGATCTGTTTTCTTTCGCATCGTTAGGTCTGCTAACGATGATCTCGCTGCCTTCAACACTGATAGCCATGTTAGGATGTGCATCCATTGAAAGAGTACCATTTGGTCCCTTAACGGTAACAGTATTTGCATTGATATTTACATCAACACCGGCAGGAATTGTAATTGGCTTTAAACCTATACGTGACATCCTTACTGTCCCTCCTTACCAAATGAATGCTAAAACCTCGCCGCCAACATTGCGGTCACGAGCTTCTCTGTCTGTCATAATGCCCTTTGAAGTTGAAACGATAGCAATACCGAGTCCCTTCATAACCTTAGGCATATCCTCAACGTTTGAATAAATACGAAGACCTGGCTTTGATACTCTGCGAAGACCAGTGATAACCTGGCTCTTGCCCTCGCCGTACTTAAGTGTTACACGGATAACACCCTGCTTGCCGTCTTCAATAACTTTAAAACCTTTGATATAACCTTCATCAACAAGAATCTGAGCAATTGCCTTCTTCATGTTTGACGCAGGAATATCTACTGTATCGTGCTTTGCTGAATTTGCATTACGAACTCTTGTAAGCATATCAGCGATTGGATCTGTAATATGCATTGATAATTCCTCCTTATTAGATTAGCAATTCTCAGTTCTTACCAAGATGATTTCTTAACACCAGGAATCTCACCCTTGTGAGCGAGCTCTCTGAAGCAGATTCTGCATACACCGTACTTACGAAGATAAGCATGAGGTCTACCGCAGATTTTGCATCTGTTATACTGTCTTGTTGAATACTTAGCAGGCTTAGCAGCCTTAACTTTCATAGATGTCTTTGCCACGATAATCCCTCCTTACTCTGCAAATGGTGCGCCCATTAACTTAAGAAGCTCACGAGCCTCTTCGTCAGTGTTTGCAGTTGTTACCATGATGATGTCCATACCACGAACAGCATCAATCTTATCATAATCGATTTCAGGGAAAATCAACTGCTCCTTAACACCCATAGCGTAGTTACCACGGCCGTCAAATGAGTTAGGGTTGATACCTCTGAAGTCACGAACTCTTGGAAGTGCGAGATTGAAAAATCTCTCAAGGAATTCATACATTCTGTCACCACGAAGTGTAACCTTAACACCGATTGGCATACCCTCACGGAGTTTGAAGTTAGCTACTGACTTCTTAGCACGACAAACTACCGGTCTCTGACCTGTAATTGTCTGAAGATCTGTGATGATAGCGTCTACAACCTTTGAGTTTTCACGAGCTTCACCGCAACCAACATTGATAACAATCTTGTCAAGCTTTGGGATTTGCATAACAGACTTGTATCCGAATTTCTTCATCAATGCAGGTGCAATATCGTTTTTATATGTCTCTTTTAATACTGCTGCCATTGTTATGTTCCTCCCTTACTTAAAATTCAGCGCCGCATTTCTTACAAACGCGGTTACCGTCCTTACGACCAACACGAGTTGCTTCGCCGCACTTAGGACATACTAATTGTACTTTTGATGCGTAAAGAGCTGATTCAACCTCAATAAGTCCGCCAGGTTCACCCATCTTACGAGGCTTAACGTGCTTTGTAACAACGTTTACCTTCTTAACGATAACCTTATCCTCTTTAGGACTTACAGCGATAACCTCGCCCTTAACACCCTTTGATTTACCGCTGAGTACTAATACAGTATCACCGGTTTTTACAAACATTTTGCTCATATCATCGCACCTCCATTAAAGTACTTCGGGAGCGAGTGAAAGGATTTTCATATAATCCTTCTCACGAAGCTCACGAGCAACAGGTCCAAAAATACGAGTGCCACGAGGAGTTTTATCCTCTTTAATAATTACGGCAGCATTCTCGTCAAAACGAATATACTGACCGTCGTCACGACGTACACCTTTAGTTGTACGAACGATGACTGCCTTAACAACTTCGCCCTTTTTAACAATACCACCGGGAGCTGCTTTCTTTACACTTGCAACGATTACATCGCCGATATTTGCATATCTTCTGCCTGAACCGCCGAGAACTCTAATGCAAAGAAGCTCTTTAGCACCTGTGTTGTCTGCTACTTTAAGACGACTTTCTTGTTGTAACACAGCAATTTCCTCCTTCGTACTGCAAAATAACACTTTGCTAAGTTGCAGTTATTATTTTAATTGACTAAATTATAAAAAAGCTGTAAATCGTAACGATTATTTAGCTTTCTCAACGATTTCAACCACACGCCATCTCTTATCCTTGCTGTATGGGCGACATTCCATAATGAGAACCTTATCACCAACACCGCATTCGTTATTCTCGTCGTGTGCCTTGTACTTTACAGTACGGTTAACAATCTTATTGTAAAGCGGATGACGAACCTTATCCTTAATTGTTACAACAACGGTTTTGTCCATCTTGTCGCTTGTTACAATACCTACTCTTGTTTTTCTGAGGTTTCTTTCCATTATTCAGTTACCTCCTTCTTAAGAATTAGCATTTTCAAGTTCGATAGCTCTCTCAACTGTTTTGATACGAGCGATATCTTTCTTGACTGCTTTAATTCTCATAGGGTTGTCGAGCTGATTGATAGCCTGCTGAAAGTGAAGGTTGAAAAGCTCTTCTTTGAGCTCTGCAAGCTTTGCTGCTCTCTGATCTGCTGAAAGAGCCTTGATTTCTGATGCTTTCATTACTGCTCGCCTCCCTCTTCTTCTTTCTTAACAAACTTACATTTTACAGGAAGCTTGTTTGCTGCGAGTCTCATAGCCTCACGAGCTACTTCCTCGCTTACGCCGCCGAGTTCAAACATAACTCTGCCCGGCTTAACTACTGCTACCCAGTAGTCAACGTTACCTTTACCTTTACCCATACGAGTATCGGCAGGTCTTGCTGTAATAGGCTTATCAGGGAAAATCTTGATCCATACTTTACCGCCACGCTTAGTGTAACGTGTCATAGCAATACGGGCAGCTTCAATCTGTGCTGCTGTAATCCAAGCCGGCTCAGTAGTCTGAAGACCAAACTCACCATAAGTTACCTTATTACCTCTTGTAGCTGCACCGGTCATACGGCCTCTGTGCTGCTTTCTGTGTTTTACACGCTTAGGTAAGAGCATTATCTTTTTCCCCCTTCCTTACGATTTGATCTCTTCTTATTCTTATTACGAGATTCATGGAGAACTTCGCCCTGATAAATCCAGGTCTTAACACCGATTCTGCCATAAGTTGTCTTTGCCTCAGCAAAGCCGTAATCGATGTCAGCACGAAGTGTCTGAAGAGGAATTGTACCCTCTTTATAAGTCTCAGAACGAGCGATTTCTGCACCGCCGATTCTGCCTGAAACCATAATCTTAATACCACGAGCGCCAAGTCTCATTGTATTTCTGATAGCACCCTTAACAGCTCTTCTGAAAGATACACGTCTCTCAAGCTGCTGAGCAATGCTCTGTGCTACGAGTGTTGCATCAAGGTCAGGCTGCTTAATCTCAACAATGTTGATGAATACTTCGTTAGCATTCTTGCCTAACTTCTTTGCACAGATAGCCTTGAGCTTTTCAATTTCAGCACCCTGCTTACCGATAACCATACCCGGCTTTGCGCAGTGGATGTTGATTCTTACTCTCTTAGCATCTCTTTCGATTTCTACCTTTGGAACACCTGCACCGTAAAGAGTGTCAAGGAGATACTTACGAAGATTGTAATCTTCTACAAGTGTATCGCCGAACTCACCCTTCTTTGCATACCAGCGAGAGTCCCAGTTCTTAATAACGCCGATTCTTAAACCGGTTGGATTACATTTCTGTCCCATTTAACTTTACCTCCTCGCTTAGTCTTCCATTTCCTTAACGGTAATGGTGATGTGTGATGTTCTCTTATTGATTCTGAAAGCTCTGCCCTGCGCTCTAGCCTGGATTCTCTTAAGAGTAGGACCAGGAGTTGCATTGCAGTAGCTTACTACTAATCTTGATACGTCCATATTGTTATTGTTCTCAGCGTTTGCCATTGCTGACTTAAGAACCTTCATAACAGGCTCACAAGCAGCTTTTGGTGTGTACTGAAGAATAGCCATAGCCTTGTCAGCAGGCTGATTTCTGATAAGATCAAGAACAATCTGCACCTTTCGAGGAGAGATACGGACATATGTTGCTTTTGCTGTTGCTTCCATAATAATTCTCCTTTCGATTACTTAGATGTCTTTGAGCCAGCGTGGCCTCTGAATGTTCTTGTTGGTGCAAACTCACCAAGCTTGTGTCCAACCATATCCTCTGTAACATATACAGGAACATGCTTTCTTCCATCATGAACAGCAAATGTGTGTCCTACGAATTCAGGGAAGATTGTTGAACTTCTTGACCAGGTCTTGATAACCTGCTTGTCACCTGCAGCATTAAGTGCCTCAACCTTTTTGTAAAGACTTTCTTCGACAAAAGGTCCTTTTTTAGTACTTCTACTCATATTAATCTTCTCCTTTCTTCTTATTTACCGTTACGACGGCGAACGATCATCTTGTTAGATGCCTTCTTCTTATTACGTGTCTTATAACCAAGAGCAGGCTTGCCCCAAGGAGTGCAAGGACCCGGACGGCCGATAGGTGATTTACCTTCACCACCACCGTGAGGGTGGTCATTCGGGTTCATAACAGAACCACGTACTGTTGGTCTCCATCCCATGTTGCGCTTACGACCGGCCTTACCAATCTTAACATTAGCATGGTCAGTGTTGCCAACAACACCAACGGTTGCCATACAATCTCTTGGTACATTTCTAAGCTCGCCTGATGGGAGTCTGAGAAGTGCATATGCACCCTCGAGAGCCATAAGCTGAGCACTGTTACCAGCTGAACGAGCAAGCTGAGCACCGTTGCCCG
Organism: Eubacterium sp.; assembly: GCA_029059925.1. Taxonomy (GTDB): domain Bacteria; phylum Bacillota; class Clostridia; order Oscillospirales; family Acutalibacteraceae; genus Eubacterium_R. Next base: position 10,798 of record JAIDVA010000148.1, read on the forward strand.
GATAAAGCTCAACGTTGTGTACGATTGTACCAACAGGCATATCCTTAAGAGCAAGAGCATTACCTGCTACGATATCTGCGTTAGGACCTGCCATTACAGTGTCGCCAACTTTAAGGCCTTCAGGAGCTGTGATATAGCTCTTTACGCCATCTTCATACTGAATAAGAGCGATGTGTGCACTTCTGTTTGGATCATACTCGATTGTCTTAACAGTTGCAGGTACATCAAACTTATTTCTCTTGAAGTCGATAATACGATACTTTCTTCTGTTTCCGCCACCACGATGACGAACTGTTATTCTACCATATGAGTTACGGCCTGACTTTTTGCTGAGTGGCTCAAGCAATGATCTTTCAGGAGCAACCTTTGAAAGTGAAGAATAATCAGTTACTGACATATTTCTTCTTGAAGGAGTGGTTGGCTTATAATTCTTAATTGCCATTATTTTTTCTCCTTTCCGGATAACTTTGCGAAAGGATGGCACCTTTCATACCTCATCATCCGAAATCATTTTGTTGCTTTATCGGAGCGATATGTAACCGCTCCCTACTATTTATATAATAGGTATAGATGCGATTACATCATATCGTTGAAGAATTCGATTTCCTTTGAATCCTCAGTAAGAGTAACGATAGCCTTTTTCCAAGATGGAGTGTAGCCAACGTTCATACCCTGACGACGCTTGCGACCGCGAACATTAATTGTGTTAACCTTAGCAACCTCTGTGCCTGGGAAAACAGTCTCGATAGCCTTAGCGATTTCGATTTTGTTAGCATCCTTTGCAACCTTGAAGGTATACTTCTTAACCATAATGCCCATCATTGATTCCTCAGTGATAATAGGCTTAAGGATAATATCCTGAGCTGTTTTCATTATGCATATACCTCCTCAATTTTCTTAGCTGCATCCTTGAGAACTACGAATGAGTCACAGTTGAGAATATCATAAACACAAAGTGTGTTAACTGTAACAACCTTTACGCCCTCAATGTTACGAGCACTCTTGTAAATTTTCTCATCGCTCTCTGCTGTAACGATAAGAGTTTTCTTAGCTGTCTTAAGCTTTGAAAGCATCTCAACAACAGCCTTAGTCTTGATTGTCTCAAGCTCAACCTTGTTGATTACCATCATTTCTTCAGCAGCAACCTTAGTTGAAAGTGCAGACTTCATAGCAAGTCTCTTAACCTTCTTGTTAAGGTTTACCTTATACTTTCTTGGCTTTGGACCAAGAGCAATACCACCGTGTGTCCACTGTGGGCTGCGAGTTGAACCCTGACGAGCACGACCTGTGCCCTTCTGTCTCCAAGGCTTTGCACCGCCACCGCTTACTTCTGAACGAGTGAGAGTTGACTGTGTGCCCTGACGCTGATTAGCAAGATAGCTAACAACTGCAAGATGCATTGCTGATGTGTTTGGCTCGATAGCGAAAACTGAATCAGCAAGTTCCATTTTTGAAGTTTTCTTACCTTCCTGGTTATAAACCTGAACCTGTGCCATTTTTATCTCTCCTTTCGTTAAGCTTTAACTGCGTCTGCGATAACAACAATTCCGCCCTTAGGACCCGGAATTGCGCCCTTGATTGCGATAAGATTGTTTTCTGCATCAATCTTAGCAACCTTAAGGTTCTGAACTGTTACTGTTTCGTGACCGTAGTGACCTGCCATCTTCTTGCCCTTGAATACTCTTGAAGGGCTTGAACAAGCACCGAGTGAACCTGCGTGACGGTGGTTAGGACCTGTACCGTGTGTCATTCTGAGTCTTGCGAAGTTCCAGCGCTTGATTGCACCGGCTGTTCCGTGACCCTTGCTTGTTCCCTTAACATCTACAGTTTCGCCAACCTCAAAAATGTCAGCCTTAAGGATGTTGCCAACCTCAATACCTTCGATGCTGTCAAGACGGAATTCTTTAAGTGTTTTCTTTGGAGCAACGTCTGCCTTGTCGAAATGACCCTTCATTGGCTTGTTTACACGTGATACCTTAACATCACCAAAGCCAACCTGAACAGCCTCATAGCCATCGTTGTCCATTGTCTTAATCTGAGTAACTGTGCATGGACCAGCTTCAACTACTGTAACAGGAATTACTTTTCCGTTTTCGTCGAAAATCTGAGTCATACCAATCTTCTTGCCGATAAGACCTTTTTTCATAGTGTATTTCCTCCTTTTGGTTATTGGTTGAGTTTCCCCAACATGACCTCAGCTGCGATTAGAGCTTAATTTCAATCTCTACGCCGGCTGGGAGCTCAAGACTTGTCAAAGCTTCAACAGTTTTGTTTGAAGGTCTGAGAATGTCGATGAGTCTTTTGTGTGTTCTTTGCTCGAATTGCTCACGGCTGTCCTTGTACTTATGAACAGCTCTGAGGATTGTTACTTTCTCAACTTCTGTAGGAAGTGGAATAGGACCGCTAACCTGTGCGCCTGTTCTCTTTGCAGTTTCAACAATCTTCTCAGCAGCCTGATCAACAAGACTGTGATCATAGCCCTTAAGTCTGATTCGAATCTTAACCTTACTTGCTGCCATGTTATTTCCTCCTGAAAAATTATGGTGCGAGCTCCAATAAGTTTCCACGCGTCCGTGTGTTCCAACCCTCTCTGTAAATAAAACCGAATGATTGAATTTTCATTCGGGCAGAGAAATAACGCACCTTTAGCCAGTGTTCGCAAGTCGCTGACTGTACGCATAAGTTACCTATCGGTGATTTTCGCCCGGTTTAAAATCGGACATACTCCGTGTAAATTCCCGTCTGGGTTAAGACGCCACCTTACACATCAACGCATATCTATGTGTGAAATAAGTCCTATGCATATAAATATATAATAAGCCTTTTTCACAAGCTCCATTATTATATATTATAGAAACCCCATTGTCAAGGGAATTTTTGAACTTTTTATAAATTTTTGGAAACATTTTTCACTTGTGCACTTTTAACGAATTTTAGTAATAAAATTCTGTAGATATGCACAACTAAAAAATTGCAGCGCAAGCAGGTGAATCCCCACTCACACCAAACTATGCAGTGATAATCTATTTATTAAGTATAAATTATTACTTATACTAGTAAATCTTCTTCAAATCAAGAATCGATGCGTAATGAGGAATTGTGAATTTTTCAGGTACTGCTGCAAGATATGCAAGATGCTCCTTTTCAAATTCAGCTATCTTATCACTCGGCAGTGACGCATCAATGCCTCTGCATGCTTTCATTCTGCCGTTCCAGCTTTCACGTGTAAATGGCACATCAACATCATATGTAATTGCATTTGCAACCTCAAACAATCCCATAAGCCAATCAGGCTTATCAATCTTATATCTTGTCATTCCGCCGCCTGTCCATTCAGGATTATATTTCAGCACCAAATTCTCACTCGTTTTTGCAATTTCACTTTCAAACGGCAGCCAAGCCATAAAGAGTATAAGAAAATGACCGTTATCTTTAAGAAAGCGATGTATTTTCGGCAGTATAATTTTTTTGTCAAAATACATAAAGCACTGGCAGGCAGTTATCACATCAAAACTGTTATTTGGAAAAGAGAGTTCTTCTGCAGATGATACAATATAATCTATATCAAGACCTTTGCTGAGCTCTTTTGCATATTTAATCTGATTTTCAGATATATCACTGCCTGTGAATTCAGCACCATATTTGTACATATTACGCGGCAATACACCTGTGCCTGTTCCGAGATCAAGAACCCTCTGCCCATCTTTGCAATAACCGAGATTTATAATTTTTTCATAGAATTCATCAGGGTAAATATCTCTGTATTTTGCATAATCAGCGGACGCCAGTCCCCAATCAAAACCCTTGCCGTTATCAAATCGCTTATCCTTAATCATATTATCAGTCCTTTCGCAATAAACTTTTTAGATTTCTGTATTCATTATCATTAATTAAATATTCTTTGTAATATCTGCCGTTTTTCCAAAATGCTTTTATACCGTATGGTTTGAATTTTTTATCAGCAGGCACACTTGTTATCAACCTATATTCATCGTCTATAATCTCAAGTGCAGCACAGTTTGATACACCTATACCTACAATGTCCGAATTTCTCAAACTGCTTTTCATATGTTTCATTCTGTTTGTGTATCTGCTTTTTTCATTGCAATGAGGTGTAAAAAACGCAGGAATAAAATTCAGACAGTTAAGCACAATCATAGGTGCACGATTATCATTTAACTGAATTTTTAATGAGTCTGAACTGCACGACTGAAACCAACAGTTTGCACCTGCCGATACACCGCACATTACCTTACCGCTGCACCACGCATCATAAAGCACCTTATCAAAGCCTGTCTGTAGCCACAGTTCAATCATACCTTGCGTATCTCCGCCACCCTCATATATTATATCTGCCCACAAAACATCATCAATTGCCTTTTGAAAATCAGTAGCCACTTCATCACGTGTCAGGAATCTGCATTCACAGCCAAATCTGTCACGATAAATGCTTTTCATTGCTTCAAAATACTTTTCTTCAAATTCAACATTCAGCTGAGAGTGAGCGATTAACAGGAAATTTGGTTTTTCTTTTTCGGTCAGACATATGATTTCTTTATCAATTTGCTCCGTCTCATATGGATAATAAGACCCGTCTGATTTTCTGCGACCATTTTCGCCGCCACCGATTGCAACAATTTTCTTTTTCATAGCCTTCCCTCCTAAAAAAATAAACCGCTGATGATATGCTCATCAACGGTTTTGTTCATATAGATATGATTTAAAATACATCTACACCGAAAATGAACACGACAAAAGGATTCCATCCTGCTGGATAGAATCGGCGTTTTTATCAAGTTCAAATTTGATAGTAAACATAATAATTAGTCCTTTGAGTTGTTAATATAATACTATTTTAACATGGCATATAAATATTGTCAAATTATTGTTTAGCGTAGTAGGGGCGAATATTGTTCGCCCGTGGGCACAACGATAATGTTGGCGGGCGCACACTGTGCGCCCCTACGAATCACACAATCTACACTTT
>JAIDVA010000149.1 GCA_029059925.1 Eubacterium sp.
GATTATTAGGGTGTGTAACATCCTAATATAAACAATAATTTATATTTCCACATCGCCGTAAAACCACAATTCACTTTGTATTATATTATTATCTTCTGCAATTTTTTCAACATATCCGATTTCAGGAAGTGTTGTTGTAATGTTACGAATTTTACAAAATGATTTTGATTTTTCAATAGGTATCCAGAACTGTTCGGGACCTGTTCTCTGCCAAAAGGAATTATAATAATCCTCATTATAAAAAATAATAATCTGTGAATTCCAATAGCCGGCTGTATCTATGACAGCAACCACCTTACAAAACTGTAAATCAACAGGCTTTTGTGAAATGAATTTTTCCGCTGCTTCAATCCACTTACGGCAGAAAGCTGTTTTAATTTTTCCGCTTGTTTGCCTGCTGTCAATAAACTGACTGCTCGGAACATGAAAATGCTCATAGCTGCACTTTATATCGGCAAAAGGAGTAAAGTCATCAATATAACCAAACATCCTCTTTAACTTACGCTGCTGTCCTCGCTGCTTTTTCTTATCCATAATTCTGCTTAATAATCTATAGTGTTAATTCGTATTTGTATGCTTAACCTCTTCCCATTTTGCTGAGAAATCAGCATAGCTATCGGTGAAATAGAAATTTGCACCATTATTATATGAGAAGAAATAAAAATAATCTGTATCCGTATGATTTACAACAGCATCAATATTGGCAACACCCGGGTTACAGATAGGTCCGCTCGGGAGCGCTGCACATTTATAGGTATTATATGATGTGACAACATTATCGTCAAAACCATTGGCACGAAGTGCATTGCCATAATCAATTGTTACATCAGATTGAAGCTGATGTGACGCATCAAGACGATTAAGGAAAACAGATGCAATATTCTCTGCCACACCGTCACCAAGCGTCTCTTTTTCAACAACAGACGCGAGGGTAATAAGCTCATACATTGTCATATAATTATCGGCACAATATGTTCGCCAGCTGTCTGAAATTCGGTCTGCAAACGCTCTGAGCATCTGATTGACAACATCTTTTGCATCCATATTTTCTTCAAGGTCATAGGTTGCAGGGAACAAAAAGCCCTCAAGCGGATATGCAACAGTCTCACTGTCAGGAATTTCTGCAATGAAAGAATAATCATATTGTGTTTTATCCTTGCAGGCATTGAGGAAATCCTCTCTCGTACAGATACTGTTATCCTCCATAGTGCTAGCTATATCGAAGATATTATATCCCTCTGGAATACATACAGAAATCGTTTTATGAGATACGTCAGGTTCGATGAGTGCCTTGGCTATTTCATCATAGCTCATACCGGAATTGAGATAATATTCACCACCGAGATATTTAAAATCAGGATAATTTTTATTCATCCAATAATCCCATATTGTCTCGCTATTGATAATATCACTTGTCAGAAGCTTCTGACCTACATCATACTGTGATGAACCGTCAGCAATGTAAATCGTTTTTTCTACATCTGTATTTCTGTTGCCGCTGATATCGTTGTTAATATACGTGTAACCGAAACAGCCGACAACAGCAGCAAGAACCGCAGCAAGCAATACAATAATTACAGTATAACCTTTATTATTCTTTTTCGCCATAATTGTTTTCCTTTTCAATCATCATTGGAATATGGGGCAATCCCCTGTCTGTTATTTCATCACCAATTATCTTAAAGCCGATTTTTTCATAAAACGGCACTGCATAATTCTGCGCATCAACATACACTGCAGCTGCACCATCTTCAAATGCTTTTTCAAGAACAGCACAGACAATTACAGCACCATAGCCTTTGCCTCTATACTCCTTTAAAATAGCAATTCTGCCGATTTTAAAGTCTTTATCAAGCCTGACTACTCTGGCAGTGCCTACAGGCGTGTCCGAGTCAAAAAGCAATGCAAAGTCTGCCTGACCGTCATAAGTGTCAAATTCTGTCAGAGCATCCGCACCCTGCTCGTTTGTAAAAACAGCCGTGCGAATACTCCTTACATATTCAAATTCATAATCACTTGATTTGATAAATTTAATATTATACATTTACTTCCTGCACCTTAAGCATATTCGTTGTGCCTGAAATACCAAGCGGAATACCTGCTGTAATAACAACCTTTTCACTGTTTTTAATTATACCTGCTTTGTATGAAACCTCAACAGCATGGTCAAAGAGTTCATCGGTATTATTCTTAATTTCACATTTAACAGGCGTAACACCCCAGCTGAGATTAAGCTGACGCCATACCTTATCATCAATCGTTGCACCGACAATATTAATAAACGGTCTGAATTTTGAAATCATACGCGCAGTTGTACCACTCTTTGTAACAGTAATAATTGCCGAAGCATTCAAATCATGTGCGGTTGTAACGGTTGCATGGCTTATTGCCGAGGTAATATTTTTAGCACCGCTGTCAGGATAAAACTTGTTAAAACGCTTAACATAATCAATGTCCTGCTCGGTTGTAACAGCGATAGTGGCCATAGTCTCAACAGCCTCAACAGGATGTTTGCCAACTGCAGATTCACCTGAAAGCATAATAGCACTTGTGCCGTCATAGATTGCATTCGCAACGTCTGTAATCTCAGCTCTTGTGGGGCGCGGATTATTAATCATAGACTCAAGCATCTGTGTTGCGGTAACCACAATCTTGCCTGCCTCGTATACCTTTTTGATAATCATTTTCTGGATTGACGGAATACGCTCAAAATGAATTTCTACACCCATGTCACCGCGTGCCACCATGATTCCGTCAGATGCAGCAATAATATCATCGATATTATCAACGCCCTGTGCATTTTCAATTTTAGCAATTATTTTAACATTTTTCCAGCCGATAGCATCAGTATAGTTACGAAGGATTGTTACATCTGTTGCATTACGAACAAAGGATGCCGCAACAAAATCAAAATCATGATCCTTGCCGTACTGTAAATCAGCCATATCCCTTGCAGAAAGATAAGGCATGTTCAGGTCAACACCGGGCACATTAACACCCTTGTGATTCGTTAAAAGTCCACCGTCAACAACAGTACAGTTGATATCTGAGCCTGTGATACTGTCAACAGTCATTGAAACAAGACCGTCATTAATAAGTATGGTTGTGCCCTTTGAAACGTCACCTGCAAGACCGTCATAATTGATATAACACTTTTCATTTGTGCCGAGACACTCCTTAGTTGTAAGCGTATACTTATCGCCCGACTTGATTTTTACACCCTCAGGATTTTCAAAATCACCGAGACGAATTTCAGGTCCTTTTGTGTCAAGCAGGGTTGCAATTGGCTTGCCGAGTTTTTCACGAAGTGTTACAAGCTCCTCAAGTCTTTTGGTGTGGTCATCATAATTACCGTGGCTGAAATTGAATCTTGCAACATCAAGACCTGCAAGTATCATTTTTTCAAGCACCTTTTCATCATCGGTTGCCGGACCGAGCGTGCATATGATTTTAGTTTTTCTTGTAGCTTTATCCATAATAATCTCCATAGTATAAATTGAATAAGTAAAAAGATATATCGGCAAATTCATCCGCAGTAAAATGCCAATATTTGTAACCCTTATTACCCAGTATTATGATACCACAAAACTTTCAAAATGCAATAATAAATATGTTAAATTATTATTACGGGAAATTACGTTTAGTTCAGCAACCTAAATAGAATCAGAAAACAGAGAACTGCATATCATTTTCTCACTTTTGCTTCCATGCCATTGTATAGTCTGTTTCTTCTGTATCCTCATCAATTCCTTTTGACACAACAGACAAATCTTCTCTCAGGTAAAAATCCACTGCACGCTGATTTTTCTGATAAACATTCAACGAAAATGCAGGATAATTTTTCTTAATACACTCCAAAAGTTTTTTGCCGATTCCCATAGAACGGAATTTTTTATCAACAAAAATTCCCGCAAGATAATCATCCATCATACCGGCAAATCCTTGTATTCCATTATCCTGCTCATACACATAAATATCTGCCTGTAAAAGCTGCTCCTGCACCGACTGATATTGCGACAGCCAATAATCACTTGGCACAAAATCATGTGTTTCTATATTCACTTCCAGCCAAATTTGCATAACTCGCTCTGTGTCTTTCATTTCAAATTTTCTTATCATATTTACTTACTCCTTCCTCTATATTTAATTCGATAACAAATTAAAATTATTGCCGTTATCAGCACTATACTGACACCCGATATGAAAAACCAAATATTTACGCCAACCTTTTCTGCAATGGGGCTGCTTATCAATAAACCAACAGGCATCGTTACGGATGAAATTAAGGTCAGCACTGAAAATGCCCGACCCATTTTCTCCGGGACAACAGTTTCCTGAATATATGCCGTCAAAGGAATCGAGTGGACATTTCCCGATGCACCAAGGCAAACACAGGCTATAGCAAAGAAAAACCATCCAACATATACAGGCGGTATTATGCCGCAAATTGCCGCAGAAATTCCCATTCCAAATAATCCGATAAAAGATACTTTTATTTTTCTTTTTACTTTCAGCACACTTGAGAACAGCAAGGAGGATACCATCATTCCGACAGCAAAAGCAAGTTCCACGATGCTTCCATACATCGCAGATAAATTGAAATAATCACTGGTCATCAATGGATAAAACGAAGACAGAGGAGCATAAAAGAACATACAAAAGGCTTCACCCAATACTAAATAAAAGAGCTTTTTATCTTCTTGAAAAACCTTTAAACCCACCTTAAATTGTTGTATCATATTTTCGTATTCCGTTTGCTTTTTTTCCAGTGCAGGAACTTTTACAACAGCTAATGCCACACTTGCAAGAACAGCCCCTATTACATCACTCATCAGAACTGCTGACATAGGAAAAGCCGCATAAAGGGATGCTCCGATAACCGGACCAAGAAAGAATGAACCTGCATTCATTAACTGCATCCAGCCATTTGTTTTTACAAGCTGTTCTGACGGAACAAGCTGCGGAATTATGGATTGAATTGCCGGTTGCTGAAATGTACTGCCAATTCCCCTTGCACACAGTATAATAAAAACGGTCCATACAGGCAGATCAAAATTAAACAGCAAAACAGCATAAATAACAGCAACTATACCCATTGCCATATCTGAAAAAATACAAATCAACTTGCGATTTATTCTGTCTGCAGCAATTCCCGCAACAGGACTGAATAAAGTCATCGGTAAATAAACTGCAAGTCCTGATATTCCAAGCATTAAAGGAGATGACGTTTTCTCTGCCAGCCACCAAATTAATGCAAACTGAACACCATGACTGCCCAATAATGATATTGCCTGACCTAATGCTACCACTAAAAATTTTGATTTCCATTTACTTGTTTCATACATAATAATTATCCTCTCTACAGTAATATTGAAATGTTACATAAAAAAGGACAATAAAAAAGGATAACCCATTATTCTGAGTTATCCGCAACCTATTTTGCATAAATAAAATTTCAGCTTAAAATGGGCATACCACACCCTTATATAGATAGATAAGCAATAAATAAAAAGCATTTATCTTAAGAAGTCAGCCTGAATAATTTATCCGCAAAATAAGTACAACAAAAAAACTCATCATAATTTTTAGGATGAGAATAAACATTTTTATTGTCCTCAGATT
>JAIDVA010000015.1 GCA_029059925.1 Eubacterium sp.
TTGCAGAGGCTCGCCGTTTTTCACACGCCACAACAAATCTGCAAAGCGCTTCATAATCACATCATCATTCTGATGCTGATAGAAATCGCTGTTTTTTATACCTGCCAGATGGCAGACAAGACAAAGAGATTTGAATTCAGCCTCGTCAACACCATTGCAGGATAGGAAATAGACACCGTAATTATATGCCTCTTTTACTGTCATATGATTTCATCATCCTTCGGATTATCTGTGATAACAGCCTTCAATGATTCTATACCCACCTCGATTATTTCATCGTCAGGCTCTTTGGTAGTGAGTCTCTGCATCCAGAGTCCCGGAGCAGAAAGAACTTTAACTAAAACATTATCATGTCTGCCTGCATATTTGATAAATTCATAACCAATACCCACAATTATCGGCAGCAGCGGCAGCTTAATAAGCATCCACAAAATCGTATTCTGCTTAAGCTCAGCAGGCACAACAAGCGATAATAAACTAATAAAAACAATGCTGAAAATAAGCATTACAAATATAAAAGAGGTTCCGCATCTTGGATGAAAGCGTGTACATTTTTTTACATTTTCAATGGTTAAATCAAGTCCCGCCTCATAACAAGCAATTGATTTATGCTCAGCACCATGATACATAAAGGTACGTTTAATATCCTTCATCTGACTGACAAGTGCAATATAAACAACAAAGATAACTATTTTAAGCACACCTTCAATTGTACCCTGCCAAGGAGTAAGTGCACTGTCTGCCCACAAATTAAGTCGGTTAAAAATAAATACAGGCAGATAAAAGAAAATAACAAATGCAAGTGCAAAGCCGAGGAGAGTGGCAATAAACATTATGATATCCATAAACTTATCGCCAAGCTTATCCGTAAGCCATTTCTCAAACTTATTCATTTCGGCATCCTCGATATCCTCCATACCCGATGCCTCCGCTGAATACATAAGCATTTTATATCCAAGTATCATTGATTCTATAAAATTAACTATTCCTCTTATAATCGGAAAGCCGAGGAATTTGTATTTATCTCTTATATGCTTAACCTCATGATGCTTGACAACAATTTCACCGTCAGACTGTCTGACAGCAGTTGCAATCCCTTTTGGTCCCTGCATCATAACACCCTCAATAAGAGCCTGACCTCCTACTGAGGTTTTATGTACATTTTTATTACGCATTGCTTTCGCCCTTCATTTCCATACCTTTATTAATTTCTGCATCATCAGGATTAGCAGGCATATCCTGCAGTTCATTTTCCGATGGTAAGCTTTCAATAGGAAGATAGATTGTTACAAGTGTACCCTTACCCTCTTCACTGTCAATTTCAAGCTTTCCCTGATGCAGATTTATAATCTCATTTGTTACCGCAAGACCGATACCCGATCCGCGCACTGAGACATTTGCCTTATAAAATTTATCCTTAACATGAGGCAAATCCTCCTTGCTGATACCGCAGCCCTGATCGGCAACTGCAATACTGATAGAATTTTTGCCCTCATATTTAAGGAACTGCGCTTTTACAAAAATCTTGCTTGGTGCACGTGAATATTTAAGTGCATTATCAAGAATATTCATAAACACCTGTCTGAGCCTGTTAGCGTCGGCATTGCCGACAGCAGGTACATCGGGAATACTGTATTTAACCTCAATCCCCTCTCGCATAGCTCTTTCACGGAAGGTAAATACAGTTTCATCAAGCTCAGCAAATATATCAGTTTTCGAAAGTTTTAAATTCATTCTTCCGCTCTGAAGTCTTGAGAAATCCAGCAACTCTTCAACAAAGCCCTCCAGTCTGCCGGCTTCTTTTACAATAACTTCAAGTCCCTTACGTGTGATTTCATCAACAGAATCATCCATACCAAAGGTTAAGGTTTCACCCCAGCCTTTAATTGATGTCAAAGGCGTTCTGAGCTCATGTGATATGGTAGAAATGAAATCGTTTTTCATTTTATCAGTGGTTGAAATCTCCTCTGCCATTGAGTTTATGGAGTCACATAGATTACCGATTTCATCGTTATATTTCTTCTCAATACGAACGGAATAATCACCCTGTGATATTTTCTTGGTGGTTTCATTAATCTCCTGCACAGGAATAATAATTGACTGTATAAAATAAACATTGGATAAAATAATGATTGCAAACACAGCCAGCAGACCAACAAAAATGATGAAAACCATTGTAAAGACCTGATTGTCAATCTGCTCAAGCGAGGACATTACACGAACAGCACCGACTATATCGCCCTCGGAATTTTTAATTGCACGGCACACCGCCATTACCTTTTCATTACTGTCAAGCTTACCAATATATTTGCCGCAGTTATCGGCACTTGTAAGTGCCTGATTGTAGTCCGGCATATCCTGCTTTTCAATGGCAAAACCGCTTGAGGAGAGAACGACCTTTCCGTCGCTGTCAATCACCCAGATTGTTGTTTTGTCCTTATAGCTGTAGCTGTCTATAAAATCAGCTGCTGACTGCTCAAGCGTTTCACCGGCATCAAGATTTGATGAAAAATAGTCCGTTGCAGTTGTTGATGTACCGGAGCTTAATATGCTTTCAACATTTGAATAGTAATGATTTTTAATTGCAAACGAGGAAATGATAAAAACAATAATAAAAAACAGAGCAATAACACCGAGGATGTTTATAATCCACCTCAGTGTAATTCCCCTTATTTTAGGGATATGGAATTTTTTTGCCGCACTGTTTTTCATTTTATCTCCTGCTGTATTGTATTACTGCTTTGTTGTTATCCACTTGTAGCCCAGACCCCAGATTGTTACAAGCCTGGTAGGATTTGATGCATTTTCCTCTATCTTAATTCTTAGACGTCTGATATTGACATCAACAATCTTTTCATCACCAAAATAGTTTGCACCCCATACTGTTTTAAGAATATCTGTTCTTGAAAGAGCTGCATTAGGATTTTTGAAAAAGTATTCAATAATCTGGAATTCAACCTGAGTAAGCTCAATAAGCTCACCGTTTTTAGCAAGAGTTCTGTTTCTGAGATTAAGCTCAAATTCATCAAGGATAATACTGTCACCTGTTGTATCATTTTTTCTGAAGCCACGTGTCATTTCAACACGTCTGTAAACAGCATCCACTCTTGCCATAAGCTCACTTGGTGAGAATGGCTTTGTCACATAGTCGTCTGCACCGAAGAGCAGACCTGTAACCTTGTCCATTTCCTGCGTTTTGGCACTTAGCATAATGATACCCAGATCAGATGAACGCTTGCGAAGCTCCTTGCACACAGCAAGTCCGTCAAGCTCAGGCATCATAATATCAAGTATTGCGACATCAAAGCTGCCTGATGCCTGTGAAAATTTTTCAAGTGCTACAGCACCGTTTTCAGCCTGTTCAACCTCATAGCCGCTTCTTGTAAGATTAATTACAATAAACTCGCGGATTGACTCCTCATCCTCTGCTACTAATACCTTTTTCATAATAATTCCTCCTCAATATGATTTAATCATATTTTTTAGATCATCAATTGTAAAGCTGACTCCCGACTGATTATTCACCTTGGCAAGATAAACAAAACCGGAGTTGGTAAATATTTCTGTGTATCCCTGCAGGGTTAATTCATTAGAATTATATGCTGAACTGACTACAGCAATAATGCTGAAATATTCCTGCTCACCGTCTTTTGACACAACTGTCATCATTCTGTTGTCATTATCATATCTGACGATAATATCAGCAAATAAGTCATCATCAACAAGCAGTGAATAAGAATCACGCTTACATGAATAAGTATAACATTTATGA
>JAIDVA010000150.1 GCA_029059925.1 Eubacterium sp.
TTAATATATTTCTGCCTAATTTAGTGTTGCAAAAACAAATGAAAATTATTACCAAAATACTTTTACAAACAAAAAGGACGGTTCAAAACCATCCTTAATACTTCTTTATCAAAACAATTCATCAAGCAAAATATAATATTTCAGCTTTTTCTTATCCTCTTTAATGCCCAAATCAAAATATATTTTATTTTTAAGTCTTTCAAATTCATCCTCACCGACCAAGCTCAGCTCACATAAATTATACTTTAACGAACGCATACACAAGGCTAAATCCTGCCACCTGTCCGCTATGCCTGCTTTGCCTAAATCAAGAAAGCTGATTGTGTTATCATCAGCAAACACATTCGGCAGGCAGTAATCACCGTGAGTAAACACCAAATCCTCGTCAGGCTTATTATCCGCTAAAAATTCATATAGCTCATTAACATCTGCAAAGCCGTTTTCGCCAAATGTATCCTCCTCGGCATTTTCAAAATCAACCAAGCCGTGCTCAATATTATACTTAGCCGCTTTAAGCCTCTCATCCAGCCTGCTGTTATACGGACAATGAGCTATATCGATACTCCATAGCAGTTTCAAACCTTCTGCCAAAAGCTGTGCAGCATTATCAAAATCTTTCATATTATCCTCACTGCACAGCATTGAGCCTTTAAGTCTTGACATTAAAAGATAATTAATCCCGTTTTCCTGCGCAAACTCAATAACCTTTGGTGCTGACAGCTGCCCATCGAGCCATTTCAAAATATCATATTCTCTGTTTGACTGATTGCTTGTCTTTTCTATCTTCAAAACCATATCATCAAACAAAATTACTTTTGAATCTGACTCACCTATGCTGTCCATATTATACTCAAATCCTGCTATTCTGCTTTGCATCACATCGGGTAATTTAATTATATCAGACATTATTATAAAATCTCCCTACAAAAACCATTTAATTAATCCGAAAAGCACAAAAACAAAACTATTCTTCATTACCATATCTATCTGGAGTTGACCTATCATATTCCCATGAGCATCTCTGCCTTACCGCCTGTTCTGTCATATTGGTTGTTAGCATATTATACTCTCTTGCAATTCAGATAAAAAGCGTTCTATTTCATTTTGATTTGTTAAATATATCGTTTTGGATTCAAATTCTTTAAGTCGTGACTTTGCTCCGTCCTCTCCGCTTTCATAATGATTCAACCAGCGAAACATAGATTTGAGTACAAATAATTTGGGCTTATAAATACACGATTCCAAACCAATATTTTGTCTTATCCAGCGTTTCACAATTCTGTATTTTCTGACTTTGAGAGGAATATCGAGAATAATTATTTTATCAGCACTCTTCATTCCGTCAACAAAACGTTCCCTGCCGTTATCTTCAATAACATAATGATCTAATGTTATAATTGAATTGAATTCACTGTCAACTTCTTCATCAGAACGCCTTATATTCCCCCACTTCTCTGATGAACAAGGCATATGTATAAGTTCATCCAAATGTGTGCAAGGAACACCTGTAATTTGTGAAATTTGCTCAGCGAGCGTACTTTTTCCGCTGCCTACTGAGCCTGTAATATATAATTTCATATTTATCTTACATACCAGCTTGGAACGGTTAATTTATAATTGTCATACCATGCCAGAACATCCTTTGTCTGATTAAGCATTACTTCTGTTTGCTCTTCGCTGTAATCAACTGCCCAAGGCACAGATGACATCGTATTACTGCCAATATATAATTTGAGCAGCTTCCAGAACAGCTCAGGAACATTGTTATCAAAGTATCCGTCAATCATTCCGGACGCAAATTTCGGTGAGGTTTGTGCTGCCCAGACAATACGGTTGAACTCCTCCCAAGGGTCACCAAAATCATATCTGTCAAAATCAATAATCACGATTTTATCATTTTCAATCATCATATTCCCAATATGATAATCACCATGCTGAAAGCATTGCGGCCGATTATTGAGCAAATCATGGTTGGAATTAAGATAATCAATTATATATTCTGCACCTTCGAATTTGATATGGCACTTTTCATAATTCTTAATTTTTGTATTCATTTTGATTGTAAAGCGTGTTTTCCAATCAAGCTGTGTCTTAGGAGCAGGTATTGTGTGGATTTTCCGTAATATTGCACCTGATTGAAAACCAAAATCATACTGCCGCTTTTCATCGTAATTATGTATGTTTTCTTCCGCATCAACACCATCAATCCAGGATTGTAAAACATATACACCCTCTTTACAGATACCGATTTTCAGTGGCTTACACATAGGTATATTTTCAGAAGAAAGCTTTTGCATAATCTTATGAATTTTCTTTCTGTTTTTATATTTATTCTTTGGTGAAATACGCAAAAGATATTTTGTATCATCTTTAACTGCACAATACTTTTTGTCGCCCGACCAACCCTTTTGAATTTCAGTTACACAGTCAAATTGTTTAAAATTCATAATATGCCTCCTTCTCTCATCATCCTACAATCAAGTAATTATCTCTGTATTTCAGGAATTTCCGCCTCGCAAAAACCAATACATTCCCTGCCTATAAGTGGATTGGCAACATCCCTTGCATTAAAATAAAGTCTGAGCTTATTCTCATATCTGACAAGGTGGCTGGCGTATACAAACTGATTCATCCACTCTTTTCCGTTGTCAAGCTGAGGCTGCAAAATCATTTTTTCAAACTCAAAGCTTTTCCCGTCAGCTGAGCTGAGCATAATAATTGCTGATTGACTTTCTCCATTATCGTCATAAATGCCATTCTGAAAGCCCAAATAGCCGTCACTGACCTTATAGACCTTCAGGCATCCGCTGCACAGGTTAAGATACGGATTATCTTTATCAGGTGAAATAATCGGTTTTTCAGCACTCAAATAGTCACAATCAGCGAAATTGCTCTCAGCATAGGAAATATAGGTCGGCTCACAGAAACCGCAGTCCTTTATAAACGTCTGCCCGCAGGAATAATACATAACAAATCTGCCGTTATCTTCAAGCAGATACGGATTTGATATTGCAAGTCCTCGGGCATCTCTTTCAAATTCTTTTGTATTAGCAATAACCCTTTCAGGCTTAGACCAATTAATCAGGTTACTGCTTTTAGTCACATAAATCTCAGAATGCCATTTAGCAAGATTTATAAATGTAAGAGCATTAATAATCAGCGGTGCCGTACGCTCATAAAAAAGATAATATGTACCATTAATGCAATTTATATTTGGTCGCATTGCACGCGACAAAATTCTTGCGACTTTAGAAAATTTTATACCATCATCACTGATAAAATGATATACTCCCAAATTTGTATGAAAAAACATATGCCACTTATGATCAATCGCCTTATCAGGTATCAATAATGACGGATCAGCCACAATAAAACTGCCGTCAAATGGCTTGATAATCGGATTGTTTTCATAGAGCTTAAATTCAGCATTTTTAATTTGTTCTATAGTTAAGTCAATCATAAAATCACTTATTCGATTCCATTTTGCCGATATATAAATTTATTATATCAAATCAATTTTATTTTATCAAGAAACAAAAATAAAACCTCGTACATTAATTACGAGGTTTCTGTGGCTCCCCAAGTTTGACTCGAACCAACGA
>JAIDVA010000151.1 GCA_029059925.1 Eubacterium sp.
GATGCAGCGGATAAAGCAGAATTTGTATGTGCAAATGGCCGTGAGGTTTATACTGTTGAAATCCAGAACTACAATACCGCAGCTATGATTTACAGTACACTTGACAGTTCAAAGTATACAACTGAAGCTTGGAACGTTATTGTTGAAAAGAAAGCTGAATTTGACTTAATAAAAACAAGCAATCACAAAGCACCTTATACCCAGACAGATGTTGACGGAGTAACAACTAACCTTCTTAACGCAATCAACGCATATACTGCCGAGGATGATCAAAACTTATCCTACAATGTCACATTCAAAGTGGTTGTAGACGGCACTGAATATGTTATCTTTTCTGATGAATCTGTAGCTTATGGTAAGATAAAGGATATTACAATTCCTTCAGAGTATCAGACAGAAAATACTGTATCAAAAAGCTGGGTTGTTACCTTTGATGATGACAATACTTCAAAGGCTATGACAGTGGATGCGTATTCTTATCCGCTTCTTGTTCAGCAGAATACAACAATTACTGCATATTTATCAACCGATGCTAATGTTATTACTATTCTCAATCAGTATGGTAACGTAATGTATCAGTTCCCATCAACAGGTCAGAAGATTACATTTGAGGGTAACGATGTAATTATTGACGACGTGCATTATAATGTACCTAATATGCCTTATATGGCTGTGACCGGATTTACTGTTAATGGCAGCCCTGCTGAAGAAGCTATTACAGCAGACTCGCCAATAGTTATCCGTCCTGTATTTGAGAAAACAGCCAATGCAGCTTATACTGTTACAATTGATGGTGAAACTGTTTCTGATCATGTTAAATACGATCAAAGAATTAAGGTAACTTCAAAAGAGGCAGATTGTAAGGGCATTGCAATTTTTGAAGATGGTAAGTATTCAATCGTGTCTTATTCAAATGAATACAACTTTTATGCTAACCGTTCAATGAATTTCTACACTGTAACAGTAGAGGATGGTAAGTATAAAGTAAATAATACTGAAATTACTGATCCGCTTGATATCTACAGTCTTGATAATTCATTACCTTTTGTATATAGCGCGGGTGCTATTACTCCTGATGGTAAATTTACAACCTTCAGCGCATTTACAAAAGAGATTCCAGCAAATGTCACAGTTATTGAAGTAGGTACAATCTATTCTAGAGAAAATCTTAACGAAGCTGACTTTAAGCTCAACACAGATAATACAGCTGTTTATCAGTCAGTAAGTAAGGGACAGGTTGATTTGAGTAATCAGTATTCTCTTACAATGTCTGCAAGCACGATTGAGAAAGGCACTGTTTATACAAGAGCTTATGTAAAGTATACTTACAATTATAACGACGCTGAGATTACAGCTATAGCGTATGGTAATATTTGTTCATCAGATATTACAGTAGCATAAGAGGGAGGAGTAGGTATGAAAAAAATGTATGAAGCTCCTGAAGTGGAGATTGAAAAATTTACTTGTCCAAGCAACCTGATTACAACCTCTGGTCAGGGTGGCGCGGACCAGGAAATAGATGC
>JAIDVA010000152.1 GCA_029059925.1 Eubacterium sp.
TTTCTTATGAGTCTTGTACTTGTGCTTACCTCGTTTTCCTTCGGAATGACTGCACAGGCAGCAAGCACTTCGGAATTAAACAGCAAAAGAGATAAAATTCAAAGTGAAATTGATGATACGCAGAAAAAGCTTAATGAGCTTTCTTCACAAAAAAAAGAAACTGAGGAATACTTGGCGACATTAAGGTCAAAAATAAGTTTACTGCAGGATAAGATTGATAATCTTGAAAGTGAAAAAAATACAATTCAGGCAGAGATTGATGCGATTCAGACAAAAATTACAAATACTGAAAATGAAATTATAGCTGCTCAGAAGGAAATTGATGCCAAGCAGGCAGAATTTGACGAGAGCTATGAGACTTATTGTCAGAGACTTAGAGCAATGTATGTGTCAGGTGCGGCATCAAATCTCGAGGTTTTACTTACAAGCAGTGATATGAGCGCAATGCTTACACGTTCACAGATGATTAAATCTGTTGCAGAAAAGGACAGTGCTGTACTTGATGACCTTATGAAAAAAATGGAGGAAATTGAGGCGCAGAAGCAGGACCTTGAAATCAAGATTAAAGAGCTTGGTGAGGACAAAACTAACCTTGAGACTGATAAGCAGAAGCTGCAGTCAAGAATTAACGAAATTAATTCATCTAAGAGTGAGCTTGATAAAGAGGCTGCAGAGTGTAATGCTTTAATGCAAAAACTTTCCTCTCAGTCATCAGAATATATGGAACTTATTGAAACTGACAGGGAAAAACTTCAGGCTGTTGAGGATGAGATTCGCAGAACAGCAGCTGCGTCGTCAACAGGTTCAGGCTCAATCAGCAGTTCAACGGGTTCGGGCTCAGGCAGACTCCGTTATCCGACTGACAGCCGTTCGATTTCAGCAGGCTATCCTAATTACAGCAGCGGCGGCTATCACGGCGGTATAGATTTCCCTGTATCAACAGGTTCCAATGTTTATGCAGCGGGCAGCGGTACAGTAACTCTTGTTAAACGCCTTAATTATAGCTACGGCTATTATGTTATGATTGACCATGGTGACGGACTTTCAACGCTTTATGCACACAACAGTGCTTTGTATGTAACTGTTGGTCAGCGGGTATCAGCAGGTGAGGTAATCGCGGCAAGCGGTTCAACAGGTAATTCAAGCGGTCCTCATTGTCATTTTGAGGTGCGTGTAAACGGTAATCGTGTTAATCCGATGAATTATCTTTAATTAAAAACAAATTAATAAACAGATACATAAATTTTTAGGAGTGAAGCTAATGAGACAGTCAAATTTATTTTTTAAGATGATGCCTGTTTTGTTGGCTTTCTGCCTTTTTATAGGCTCAATTATGCCCAATACCGTTTTGGTTGCGAATGGTGCAGAATATCCCGATAATTATGAGAGTCTGTCTAATGAGGAAAAACAGGCTTATCTTGAGCAGCAGCTTAAAGAGGTTAACGAAAAACTTGATAATTTGGCAGATCAGTCAAAGGATACTGAGGAATATATTAACGCTCTTGACGAGAAAATCAGATATATGAACAATCAGCTTACTATTTCAAGGCAGGAGATGAATACGTCAAAGGATAAAATATCAACCCTTGAAAGGCAGTATTCAGAAAACGAGAAAAAAATTGCATCTCTCCAGCTTGAGATTGAACAGCTTTCAAAAGAGAGTGTGGTATTAAAAGAAAAATTTGACGTATCACAGCAATTGTATGCTCAAAGAGCAAGGGCAATGTATATCAGCGGTAATATGACAACACTTGAGGCAATACTTACCAGCAAGGATATTTCAACTCTTCTGACAAGGCTTGAAATGATAAGGCGAGTATCCCGTCAGGATAAGGAGCTTCTTGAAAATCTGCAGAACGAGGGCAGAGCACTTTCAAGTGCCCAAAAGGAGCTAAGAGATAAGAAGGACAGTCTTACAAATAATCAGCAGGCACTTGCTGCAACCCAGCAGACACTTACTGCTACAGTTAAAAATCTTGAAAAGCAGCAGGTGGATTTTGCTGATAAGCAAAAGGTTTATGAGAGCGAAAAGAGTGAGGCTGACAATCTTCGTGTGAAAATTCAGGAGGATACAAAAAATTACAGCGAATTCAGGCATCAAAGCCAGGAGGATATTGAAGAAATTAACCGCGAGATTGAGGAGGCTGCACAAAAGTATATCAAGGAGCTTGAACAGCAGACAACGACTACAACAACTACTGCTCCGTCTACAAGTGCAAGACCTGATCTTCCTACAAATCCTACTAATCCAAAGCCGAGTACAACAACTACTACTCAAAGCAGTTCAAATAAGCTTAGTCTGACATATCCTGTTCCAAGCCAGACAAGGATTACAACAGCCTACGGCAGTGCAGGCTATGCAGGACATACAGGTGTAGACTTTGCCTGTGCATCAGGTTCAAATGTTGTTGCGGCGGAATCGGGTGTAGTTATTGTTTCAACTGATGTAACAGGACATGACAATGGTAAGTGCTCATGCTCCTATACCGGTGGAGGCTATCATAGCTATGGGCGTTATATTGTTATAATGCACGATAAGAAAAATGCAAAAGGTGAATTGGTGTATACACTTTATGCGCACAATTCATCAAGAGTTGTGTCAGATGGGCAGAGAGTTACAAAGGGACAGCTTATTGCATACAGCGGCAGTACCGGCAACTCAAGTGGACCTCACTGCCATTTTGAGGTTAGAACACCGGGTGCCAAATATGAGCATTGTGTTGATCCTACAAATTATCTGCCGTAAATTACTAATTGAAATTTAATTGGTTTTATTTTAATATATATAGTATAAGGCAAATAT
>JAIDVA010000153.1 GCA_029059925.1 Eubacterium sp.
ACTTGATATAATAAATACGGTGATTTTATGGACTATATAAAAATTATCCGTGATTTGCGTGAAGATAATGACAAAACACAGCAGGAAATTGCTGAATTTTTGGGCACATCACAAACTATGTATGCACGTTATGAACGAGGTGCAAATGAACTTCCGATTCATCATCTTATTAAATTGTGTGATTATTATAATGTATCTGCCGATTATATTCTCGGCAGAAATAAAAAGTAGACGATAAGACTAAATGGTTTTATCGTCTTTATTTATACGTAAATAATATTTGTATTGATATTTCATTATCAATGATGTATAATATTCTCGTAAAAATTACAATTATTATTTATTAGGAGATAGTTATTATGTTAGTTTCTGCAACAGAAATGCTCAAAAAAGCTAAAGCAGGCCACTATGCAGTTGGTCAGTTCAACATCAACAACCTTGAGTGGACAAAAGCCATTCTTTTAACCGCTCAGGAGCTTAACAGCCCTGTTATTCTTGGTGTATCAGAAGGTGCAGGCAAGTATATGACAGGCTTTAAAACCGTTGCCGCTATGGTTAAGGCAATGGACGAGGAGCTTGGTATCACAGTTCCTGTTGCTCTTCACTTGGATCATGGTTCATATGAAGGCTGCTACAAATGTATTAAAGCAGGCTTTACATCTATTATGTTTGACGGCTCACATTATCCTATCGAGGAGAATGTTGCCAAAACAACTGAGCTTGTAAATGTTGCTCACGCGCTCGGTCTTTCAATTGAGGCTGAGGTAGGCTCTATCGGTGGTGAGGAAGACGGCGTTGTAGGTGCAGGTGAATGTGCCGATCCTAAAGAATGCAAGATGATTGCCGACCTCGGTGTTGATATGCTTGCAGCAGGCATTGGTAATATTCACGGCAAATATCCTGAAAACTGGGCAGGTCTTTCATTCGAAACACTTGATGCTGTTCAGCAGGAAACAGGAATTATGCCTCTTGTTCTTCACGGCGGCACCGGTATTCCTGAGGATATGATTAAAAAGGCTATCGACCTTGGTGTATCTAAAATCAATGTTAATACAGAATGCCAGCTCTCATTCCAGGAAGCTACACGTAAATACATTGAAGAAGGCAAGGATTTGCAGGGCAAAGGCTTTGATCCTCGTAAGCTTCTTGCACCGGGTGCTCAGGCTATCTGTGATACAGTTAAGGAAAAAATGGAGCTCTTCGGTTCAGTCGGCAAGGCTAACGACTAATTGAATACAGTAATATAACAAAAGCACCCGACGTTTCAAGCGTCAGGTGCTTTCTTTTTGTATACTGTCAAAAGCTAATGATTATATTTTCGATTTACAAAAGGGTCTGAATTATCCTGAAAGGTAATATCGATAAATTTATTATGTAATTAAATTTTTTGAAAAATCTGTTTTTCCATTTACAACTGCGTGAATTTCCACAATGTCATCACAAATTGTGTAAAACACCAAATATTCATCAACCACTAATTTTCTGAATTGTAAATCGGATGTAGTGCAGGGATAGATTTCACACATTCTCGGCTGCTCCTGCAAAAGTGAAATTCGGCTTATAATTTTATCATATTTTTTTAATTGCCGTACTTGGATAAAAATGTGATAAATAATCAACCATATTTTCTAAATCATTTTTTGCTGAAGGAAGCATAATAATTTTATACTTTTTCATTCAGCTTTTTTCTCATTTTATCAGCAATTTCAAAAAAATCAAAACGTTCATCTGTTTCCTTTGCTTCAAGCGTTGCCGCTTTGAGCCTTTGGGCAATATGACTTTCTTCAATGATTCTGCCATATTGTTCAACACTCATTACAACCATATCGCCGTAACCGTTTTTTGTTAAAAAAACAGGCTCCTGATTTTCGTGTACTGTTTTTGAAATATCGGCAAAATTATTTCTTAAATCCGTAACAGGTCTTATATTAAACATAAAATCATCTCCAATCAATTTATATCATAATTCTATCATAATTATGTATAATAGTCAATTTTGATTTTTTATG
>JAIDVA010000154.1 GCA_029059925.1 Eubacterium sp.
GGTTATAATAGACAATCAAACTCTGCAAAGTTTGTTAATTCTCACAATGTCGTTTTGATTGCAATAATTTGTCAAATGGTATATAATTAATATACATATAGTTATCTAAATATTGTGGAATGTTGTGTTGAAATACAGATTTCAGAATAAATTATCGAAAGGAGAACAATATGGGAAAAGTAACACTTAGGAAAAGACTTTGCAGTATCATCCTTGCAGTCCTTATGGCATTCACAGGTTTGCTGCCTGCAACAACAGTCTTTGCTGCTGATGGTGTAGAGGGTTATCATGATATTGAGCTTTTTTACAAGTCAAGCAATACCATTGTGCCAACTTATCAGGAGGATGGCGAGACGGCATATATTGAATATATGACCGAGGGTGATGAGCTTGAATTGACCTATAAGCTTATCGATACCGATATGCCTGATAATGGCTATATTAAATGGTATAGCGAAACACCTACTCTTGTTGATGTTACACAGGAGGGTGTAGTAAAGGCATTTGACTCATCAAAGGGTGCGGTTATTCACGCATGGATTGATAATGAGGTTAAAACAGTTCCGCTTGTCGGCAGTATTATGGCAACGGCTATTGAAAAGGCACTTTTCAATGAGTATGTAAATGTTGACACTATGGATACAGATGCTATTGTTGCTATAGTTGAGGGCTTATTCGGCGAGGGCTCACCTCTTGATAAATGGGTTGAGTCATATAAGGGCGAGCTGGTTAATTCACTCAGAGAATATCTTAATAACATTAATTCCAATATCCACGTTCAGCTCTTTGCAGCTGATGGTACTCTTCTTGACGATGATTTTGTTAATATCTGTGTGTTGAGAAATGATGAGTGGTATGCTAATTTCCTTCCTAACGGAACACATATCACAAATAAATCACAGATTAAAACAACAGTTGCAGTTGGTTCAACAGCTCAGCTTTATGCTGTGACTACACCTGTAAGACTTAACTTTGGTGTTGTTTATTCTGTAAAGAGTACATCTGTATTTGATACCGGCAAGGTTGTTGCTACAGTTAATGACAGCGGTCTTGTAACCTTTAAAAACAAAGGTACTGTAACCATTATGGTATCACCTGATACCGAACAGGTTATCCAGAAAATTCTTGAACTTGTTAACTATATTTATAAACTCGAAAATACAGGTACTATCAATACCGACAAGATTGCTGATATACTTATTAAATATATTGGTATTGATATGAACAGAACTGTACTTGCTGCTATTCTTGATGTATGCTTTGCGATTAAGGATATTGCAGGCGATGTTGCCGATCCGGTTCAGTTGACAGCAACTGCTGTTGAAATTATCGGTAACCTTGTTCTTCAGTTTGTATATAATGATACAATTACCTTTAATGTTGTTGATGCACAGCCGCTTACAGATTTCTCTATCGAGGGTCCTAATTCGGTTCAGGAGGGTACTCAGATTCAGCTTGATATAGTTGATATTGTTCCTGATGTTGGTGATACAAGTGACATTACATGGTCATCATCAGATCCTTCAATTGCAAGTGTTGATCCTAATACAGGTGTTGTAACAGGACGTGACGCAGGCGGCTCACTTGGTGCACTTTCTACACAGAAATGTACTATTTATGCAACCTCTGCGGCAAATAATGTTACGAAAACATTTGAAATAACAGTTAAGGGAAAAACCGGTAAATATCTATCTGACGTAGAAATTGTCGGCAAAGATTATCTTGAAATAGGCGAAAATGAGGATTATACCTATACTGTATATCCTAAGAGAGTTGCCGAGGCTGATAACCTTTATATTACATGGGGTGTTCAGAACGGAACTGACGAAGAGGGTAATCCGATTTACGTTTGGGCAGACAGTGAGAATCCTGCAACAAACGGTGTCGGTATTATTGACTCAAAGGGACATTATGAAATAGTTAGCGGCGGTGTTTGTACAATCGCTGTAAAAGCAGTTACAGGTTATAATCTTTCAAGTGAGAACTTCTATGAAATTTCTTCATTTATAGGTACACTTGCTGTAACAAATGGTATTCCTGTTGAGGATGTTCAGATTAGTGTAACCGATGCTGCAGGTATTGTTGCAAGCATTAAGAGAAATGAAAAGGTTATAGTTAACGGTCAGGAATATACATATGTAACAGTTAATGCACCGACACAGTATTTTGGCTGTGGTGCAAAGATTTCAGCATCTGTTTATCCTGCAAATGCTACAAACCAGAACCTTACATGGGTTGTTGATAATGATAAGTACGAAAACAGTCTTTCAGACGATACACATACTGCAACAATCAAGCAGAAGTTTGGCCATGAAAGTGCTGACACCTTCAATGTTTATGCAGTATCAGCTGACGGACGTATCAAATCAAACGTAATTACAGTTTGTGTTGCGAAGAATTATGCACAGAGCAATACTCTTGAGCAGAGCTCTATGGAAATGATTAACGGAACAACAACTGATATTAGCCATAATATGACCTTTGGTGGTATTGCTGACGGTACATATTCAGCATGCTACAAATGTAACTGGTACTCAAGTGATGAAAATGTATTCACTGTAAGTGCTAAAAATAACAGCAACGGCGATGCAACAATTACTGCTGTCGATGTTGGTACAGCTACTCTTACTTGTGTATCAGCAGATGGCGGTTACAAATCAGAATGTCAGATAACAGTTTATCCTGATAAGGAAAGACTCAGACAGATTGTAAAGCTTTGTGACAGAACAATTGTAAAGTGTACACCTGAAAATGATGCTCTTTACAACGAATATATGAGAGCACTTGATCTTGCATATTATGTACTTTATGATGAGCCTATGGCATCACAGCCGGTATGTGATGATTATGCTGAAGATTTGTTATTTGCTTTCTATAAGGTTGGCGGCTTTATTGCAATTACCGATGTAAATATTCTTGATACAGATAAAACTCCGCTTGAAAGCAAGCATATAACAGTTAAGGTTGGCTCAACCGCTAATTACACAAAATCAAGCTATAAATTTAATTATGAGGCACTGCCGACAACTGCGATGTACAGTGATATCAGATGGACTTCATCTAATGACAGCATTGTTGTTGATAAAAATGGTAAGTGCACACCTGCTAAAAACGAGGCTTGCTCAGCAATAATTACCTGTACCGTTAAAGATTATATGGGTAATTCAACAAGCGACAGCGTTTTCCTTACCTTTGCAAGAATTCCTGCAACAGGCGTAAAAGTTAATCCGACTCAGATTGAGGGCGGAAAGATAGGCGAGACACAGCAGATTAATGCAACTGTATCTCCTGAGGGTACAGGTGCATCAGGTGCAAAGGTCGGTGCAGCAAGCAGTCCGACTCTTTATTGGAGCTCCAGTGATGAGAGTATCGCCACTGTTGACCAGAATGGTATTGTTACTTTTGTTTCAGGTGGCAACTGCGTAATCACCTGTAAAACATACGATGGTGGCTACACAGCAGAATGTTCTGTAAATGTTATAACTAACTATTCAGGTCTTGAAAATCTTATCACACAGTATACTGATCTTCAGCTTAATGAGGATAACTATTATCCTGACTCATGGGAAGAATATAATGCTGTAATGGATAAAGCTAAGAATATGGTTGCTGTAGGCGGTCATTCACAGGCTGAGGTTGACAGAATGTCAAAAGAGCTTACTGAGGCTTATAACAATCTGCGCAAATATAATTATCTTAAAAAGGTAGAGCTTTATCTTGATGGTGAGGAGACTAAAGACTTCTATCAGTATGATTTAGGCTTGCTGACAGATGGTATCAGCTATAAAAATGCTGTGCTTGATCTTAATGTAAGGCTTTATCCGAATAATGCTTCATATGAATCAGTTGTATGGGAATCCTCGACATCTGATATAGCAGTATCAAGCGATGGTAAGTGTTCACCTACAGTAGGCGGACTTATAGCAACAGGAAAAGGCTCTTATGGTCTTATTACCTGTACAGTAACTGACCACTTTGGAAATTCATTCTCAGATTCTGTTTGGGTATCTTTTGCATACTTCCCTGTAACAGGAATGGAAATTTCTGAAACCAGTATTTATGGTGCACAGAATACAACGAGAAGACTTACCTGTAAAGTTCTTCCTGATGGTTCATCCATCTTCCACTTCACAAAGGCTGATATTCAGGATTATTACTGGGAGTCTGACGATGAGTCAATTGCTACAGTTGATCAGGATGGTTTGGTAACCTTCCTTTCAGCCGGCTCAACAATTGTTCGCGTTATCTCATATGACGGCGGTCACTTTGCTGAATGTGTAGTTTCAAGTGAAGGCGACAGAACTGCTCTTCGTAAAGCATTGGAAGATTATAGAGATGTAGATTATACAGATTATGTTTACGATTATGGTATGAGCTTCAAGAAGGCTTATGAAGAAGCAGAAAGAGTAATGAATGACAATACTGTTTCTCAGAACGATATTGACCAGGCAGCGGAAAATCTTGAACGAGCTTATACATTCCTTATAACCCATCCGCTTGTTAAGGTTGAAAGCATAAAGATTGACTACACAACTTATAAGAGAGCTACTTTGGTCTCAAACGGAAAGGCTGTTACAAGCGGCACAATCTCATCAAGTGATGCGTTGTCAGTAAATCTTTCAGAAGGTTATACGAACTTTAATGATTATAACTATGTAACCTTGTCAGCAAGCTCATTGCCGAACACCGCAGTGTACAAATCAATTTCATGGATTGTTGATTCGTCAAGTCAGATGAATTCTGAGATTAATAATACATCGATTACACTGACTCCTAAGAAAGCCGGTGATGGTGCGTGGGCAAATATCACAGTTAAGATTGTCGATCATTATGATCGTGTTTATTCAAGGTCAATATCGGTTGTTATGTCAGATAATGTAATGACCGGCTTTGATATTACTAATACTGCTGAGACAATTTATGCTAATGCACAGCCAAAGCAGCTTGCCTATACAACAAGCGGCAATGCTGAATTTTCAACAATTTATTGGAGCTCATCTAATGAGGCTGCAGTAAAGGTTGATTCAAATGGTATTATCACACCTGTTGAAAAGGGCGAGGCAACAATCACAGGTAAAACACTTGATGGTGGTTATACAGATAAAATCAAAATTACGGTTATTACTAATTTTGATGCTCTTGCAGACAGACATTCAAAATATTACAACCTTATTGAATCCGTTAAGGATTCCTATGAATACACAGAGGATTCACTGAATACGTTGTCAGCTGTTGTAGCAGAGGCTCAGCCGATGCTCAATGAAGGCAAAGCAACACAGGCAGAGGTTAACGAAATGGTTAAACGACTTGACGATGCTTACAACGCATTGGTTAAGTATGTTGCAGCAGAAGGGCTTTCAATTGGCTTTGTTGAGGACAGTAGCGTCAGCCTTGTAAATGATGGCTTTATCCGTTATTCAAATACTGTTTCACTCAACAGAAAGTCAATTACTCTTGAGCCGGTGCTTGAGCCAGCGGGTTCTTTCTATACAGCAATTATCTGGGAATCATCAAATCCTAACATCACAATCGGTGAAAACGGTGTGCTTGTAAATAATTCAGCTCTTCCGGGTACAACAAAGGTAACCTGTACAATTGAAAATATTTATGGCGGAAGCTATACTGCATCTGTGTATGTATCTTTTGTAAGATCAGGTGTAACAGATATCAGCTTTGAAGAGGAAAGAGTATTTGGTGCTCCTTCACAGACTGTTACTCTTAATCCTACAGTTAAGGGTACAAACAATATGAATGCTTCAGTTAAGGATTGCCTGTATACTTCAAGCAACGAAAATATTGCAACAGTGGATGAAAATGGTGTCGTAACCTTTATTACTCAGGGCGAGGCAATTATCACATTGACAACGCTTGACGGTGGTTACCAGACAACAATTAAAGCATATACAACATGGGATACCACAGCTCTTAAGGCAGCGATGGAGGTTGCAGAGGTTATTGATTATACAGATTATGCATATGAAGTTGGTATGGCATTTAAAGCAGCATATGATAATGCTGTAGTGGTTTATAACAATGTTTATGCAAGCCAGGCTGAAATTAATGCAGTTTGTACTGCACTTACTGAGGCAACAACAGCACTCGAGGGTAATGAATTCATCCTTCCTGAGGTAACAGTTGCTCAAAATGGTAATGCTCTTGTATCAGGCGGTATTATTGAGACAGATGAAAATATGACAGCTGTTCTTGATGTGGTGCTTAATGACGGTGCAATGGTTAAATCTGTTGAGGTTACAGCATCAGATATGGATGGTGTAACAGCTCAGATTAATGGCACACAGGTTGTTATTACAAGATCAGCAGAGATTGGCAATATTACTTTGACTGTTAAAACTGTTGATGATTATGACAGAGAGACTGTTTCAACCTATAGCTTCAGTGTAATCAATCAGGTTATTCCTGTAACATCAATTCAGCTTACAGCTGACGGTGAGCTTGTAACAGGTTCGCTTTCTTATTCCTGCGGCGGTTCGTATACTAACTTCAAGCCAATAACACTTGGATTTATTCCTACACCGGGCAATGCAAATGCAATTCAGAGTGTAACCTATTCTTCTGATAATAAACGTATTATCAGTGTTACTGATGATGGCGTAGTCGATCTCACAGCTCTTGGAAAAATTCCAAGCTCAAGCAAGGCAACTATTACCTGTACAGTGACAAATGTTGATGGTACAACTGCAACAGCATCTGTTGAAATTACAATTACAAAATCATAGGAGGGGATAAATTGAATACTAAATTAAAAAAATGTTGGTCCCTTCTTCTGGCATTGGCTATATTATTAGGCTGCTTTAGCGTAAGCTTTGCAGCCTATGCAGCCGATGATCAAATTGAAATAAGTGTTGAAAATTTTCCTGATCCGGTATTCAGAAGTATCGTGAGCAGATATGATACAAGTGCTCCAAAGGGATATCTGAGTGCTAGTGAGAGAAATGTCAGCCGAATTTCACTCACAGGCTACAGTGTTGATTCAATCAAAACTCTTAAGGGTATTGAGTATTTTGCAGATAGCTTAAAAGTATTAAGATGTACTGACCTTAAGCTTGAGGAGCTGGATGTTTCTGCTCTTATCAACCTTACAGAGCTTACCTGTATGGGTAATAATCTCACTAATCTTGATGTTTCAAAAAATACAAATCTGGTTACGCTTAATTGTTCAAAGAATCAGCTTACCTCTTTAACACTTGGCAGTATTGATACACTTGAGACTCTTCATTGTTACATTAATAATTTGAAGAGTGTAACTGTTTCATTGCTTCCGAATTTAAAAGAGTTCAGATGTGACCAGAATCAGCTTACTTCTGTTGATTTGTCATTTAATACAAATCTTACATATTTCACATGTGCATCAAATCATCTTACTGCACTTGATCTTACAAAGAATACTTTGCTTGGTAGACAGGATGATGGTGAGTTCAGAACAATTGCACGTGAGTTGGTTGGCGATCAGACAGCAACAGCTGCAGCAAGAATAAATGGCACACAGATTGTAATTCCGTTCACAATTGCTGATGAATCACGTGTAGTGGCAACCTCACTTGATATTGATGGGCTTAAGGGCTACTATGCAGACAGATTTGTTGCTTATGATGCAGCTGATATTGTTGATGGCGTTGATTATACGTATTCTGTTAACAATGAATGGGTACAGGATATGGAAGTAAATGTTGAAGTATCAAGAGACTTCTATCAGGTTGATTTTTATTATGACGAGGATATGACTGAGCTTATCGGCAGAGCCTTTGTTGATGAAGGTCAGGCTGCAAAAGCACCAAGCTTTACACCTCCGCTTTGCAATACATTGGATTGTTGGAGTGATGACATTTCAAATGTTACAGGTGATATGAAGATTTATGGAATTTTTAAGGATGCTCATTCATATAAACTTGTAAGCTTTGCTGATGGTATAGCAACAATCGAATGTACTGTATGTGCTGACAATCAAAAGGTTAAATTTATTGATTGTGTGAATGCAGCAGCAAATGATGTTAATTACTATAGTTGTTTAGATGTTGTTGCAGATGGCTGCATCAACGCTAAGGACTATGCTGAATTGGTAAAAATGTTCAAATAGAATCAAAAAAGAACCTGCCTTGTAAAAGGCAGGTTCTTTTTTTACTATTATATTGTTATTTTACTCTAGATTACCTGTCAGCAGCATGATTGCTGTCAGGGCGGCAACGGGTGCGGTTTGTGTTCTTAGGATTCTGCTGCCAAGAGTTGCTATAACGCCGCCGTTATCCTTAATCATTTCAACCTCATTTTGTTCAAAACCACCCTCAGGACCTATGTAGATTGATACAGAATGGATATCCTTATTAATCAGGCTTGTCAGCGGTTCTCCGCCGCCCTCATAAAATAAAATTTTCAGTTCACTGGTATCATTCTCAATTGCTTTTTTTAAGGATTGCATTTCGCATACTTCCGGTATAATACCTCTGCCGCTTTGCTGAGCAGCCTCCAAAGCGATTTTTTGATATCTTGTTTGCTTCTTCCTTGCAGATTTCTCGTCAGGTCTGCTGACCGCTCTGTGGGTCAGGACAGGCTTTATTGCACTTATACCAAGCTCTGTACATTTCTGGATGATATCCTCCATTTTATCGCCTTTTGGCACGCCCTGTAAAAGTGTAACCTTGACACTCGGCTCGCTGTTGTTTGCCTGCTGATAGCAGACCGACAGAATAACCTGTCCTGCATCTATTTCATCAATGATACAGCCGTAGTCATTTCCGTCACCACAGGTAAGTGTCAGCATATCACCAACACGCATACGCAGTGATTTTGCAATGTGGCGTGACTGCTCTTCATTAAGCTCTATTTTGCCCTCAGGCACAAAATCAACAAATAATTTTTGCATACTTCATTCCTTTAAATTCTTTACTTCAATTAGATAATTTTCATCTGCTGTATTAAAATATAAATACTTATGATTAATTAAGTTTATATTTATTTCAAATTATTTCTTGCCCAGTGGAAAAGGTATTGCTGTGCTATACCTCCAATACCATTAAAGCATTCAGGCAAGCCGTTCGGATAATATTCCATCACTCTCTTCATCCACACATCAATGGGGAATGCATCGTAAAAGCCAAAGCCAAACAGCAAGGCACAGTTTGCAACCTTGATTCCAACACCAAATATATTAAGCAGCTCTTTCCTTGCCTCGTCAAGTGAAAGAGTTTCTATTTTATTCAAATCGATTGTACCGTTTACAACATCCTTTGACAGCCTTTCAAGATATTTTGCGCGGTAGCCTGTACCGAGTGCCTCAAAATCTTCAACACGTAGTTTACTGAGTGTTTCTGCTGAGGGAAAGGAGTAATATCCCTCACAAACCTCTTCACCATATGTTTTGCACAATCTGTCAATAATACCCTTTATTCGTTTGATATTGTTCTGCTGACTGATTACGAAGGAGCATAACGCCTCCCAGCTATCCTGATTGAGTATTCTTATTCCGTAATATTCATCAACAGTAGATGACAAAAGTTTGTCCTCCTTCAGCGTATCGCAGATTTTAACATAATCTTTATCAAAATCAAAATAATCGAGCCATATGCTTTCGAAATTTTCTTTTGTAGTATTTTTTAAAGTAACAGTGTCATTTTTCTTTGAAATATTTAAAAACACACCCTTTACAACACCACTCCAGCTGCTGTCGGGTTGCTTTATCCAACGAAATGCCTGACCGCAGTCGAGGGTTAAATCCAAGTCAAGGCATTTCACATCATTCAGGATGATATCATCACCGCGAAATTCAATTGTCATAGTATGTAATTCCCCTTTTTTCTGCCTACAAAGAGTATAACATTTTTTTGTCAAGAGGGAAAGTAAAAAAAGGCAATTTACACAAAAAGTTATTTCAATTTGTAACTTTTAAAAATGTTAAAAACTATGTGTAAATTTATGAAATCTTTGATAAAACCATATCAAATCGAGTTTTCAACATTAAAAAAGCACTAAATATAGGGGGATTATACATAGTTTTTAACATTTTCCACAGAGTTTTCCACAAGAAAAAGTGTTAATGTTAAATATACTTTTGGTTATAGTAAAAATCGTGTCAAGTGAAAATTTTTGAAATAATACACAAAATTCGACAAAAATATTTTGGTATATTTGCATTATGAAAAACCTACACTAATTGTATAAAAATGAAAGGAAAACTGACAGATGATAAAAGGTGTTAATAAACAGATTTTGGAAGTGACAAATACTGAAAATCCATATTTTGAAAAAATAATTTTTTTTGTTAAACCGGAATATAAAAATGAAGATAGGAAAAAACTACAAAAGGAGGCTGAGGCGCTTGCAACGATTGCACAAAAGCCGCCGAGAGTCAGAATAAGCAAAAAGCGTGTTGTCAGAATCGTTGTCAATTCAGCTCTTTTTGCATTGGCAGGCTTTGCCCTGTCTTTTATAATTAATACATTTGTTTAAAGGAGAATAAAAATGACGGTGTATAAAGCATTTAAAAATTTTATTGCAGTATTTACTGCACTTGCAATCATTATTTGCACAGGAGTAATAGGCGGTATAGGCTATCTTGCTTATTCAAGCAGTAAAGAAGATTCAACCTATGCTGTATCCAAGCTTGGCTCAAGTGGTGACGAGGTTAAATCTATTCAGCGTAAACTTTCCTCACTCGGTTATTATAAAGGTTCAGTTGACGGTATTTACGGTCAGGCAACAAAATCTGCAGTAACGGCATTTCAGCGTAACTGCGGTATTACTGCAGATGGTATTTGCGGCAAGCAGACTCTTCTTTATTTAGGACTTGGCGGGGGTACTTCATCTAACAGCACAAGCTATTCAAATTCAGATGTACAGCTGCTTGCAAAGGTTATCAGTGCTGAAGCGCGCGGCGAAAGCTATGAGGGACAGGTAGCAGTAGGAGCTGTAATCCTGAACAGGGTTAAGCATCCGTCCTTCCCGGATTCAATTAGTGGTGTTGTTTATCAGAAAGGTGCTTTCTCTTGTGTAAATGATTCGAATTGGTATGCTGAAGTATCCGATTCGGCAAAAAGAGCAGCAACAGATGCCCTTAACGGCTGGGATCCGTCAGGCGGAGCAATTTACTATTATAATGCTAAAAAGACAAATGATGCCTTTATGCATTCGCGTCCGATAGTAAGGGTTATAGGTGATCACAGATTTTGCTTGTAAGCGGTTATAAAGAATTGAAAAACCGATAGTCATTTGACTATCGGTTTTGTATATATTTATATTAAAGTGCGGAATTTTTAGAATATAACAAGATATCCCAACGCTCCGTAAACGCTGGTTGCCATTACAAGCAGCTTGGCAAGTGTATTTGGTTTACCCTTTGCAACTGTCATAACAACGGCAATGGCAGACGGAACAAGACCGAGCCATGCCATAATTATCTGTGCAGTGAAATTTGATGGCAGTGCAGTAGCGTCAATAATTGTAACCAGCACACCAAGCATAATTGCAAGGGAGAAAAATATTTTATGTACACTCTCATTGTTTTTAGGAACAAACATGAATATGCTTGTAACAACAAAAGAAAAAACGATAACAACCTCTAATATAAATAATGCACCAAAAGCACCCATAATCAAACTCCTGTAAAGTATTAATGATTTATATAATATTTTTATTCCAACTTGATTATATCCTATCACAGCACTTCAAGTCAAGAAAATAAATAATGCGGCATGGTATGGGCATCAGAATTCCTACTTTTATAAAATATAAATTGTAGGATGCGATGTCCACATCGTACCGCATTTGTTTTTATTATTTATTTCTCATATGCTCGGCTGCTGCTGTAACAAAGCCACGGAAAAGAGGATGCGGCTTATTAGGCCTTGATTTCAGTTCGGGATGGAATTGTCCTGCAACGAACCATGGATGATTCGGTATTTCAATCATTTCAACAATATGATTATCAGGTGATGTTCCTGCAAAAATCATACCGCCCTCCAGAAGCTGTGCACGATAATCGTTATTAACCTCATATCTGTGTCTGTGCCGCTCGTAAATCATGGATGTGCCGTAAAGCTCAAATGCTTTCGAGTCAGGGTTAATAGTGCATGGATATTGACCGAGTCTCATTGTACCGCCCATATCGGTAACATCTTTCTGCTCGGGAAGAATGTCAATTACGGGATATGGTGTTTCAGGGTTAATTTCTGCTGAGTTTGCATTTTTCAATCCAAGCACATTTCTTGCAAATTCAATGATTGCAATCTGCATACCAAGGCATATGCCGAGATACGGCAGGTTGTTGGTACGTGCATATTCGCATGCTTTTATCTTGCCCTCTATACCGCGTGATCCAAATCCGCCCGGTACAAGTATACCGTCCATATCACTGAAAATTTCATCAAGGTCAACATCAGCACCCTCAAGAGTTTCAGAGTCAATCCAATGTATATCAACCTTGCTTTTGGTCGATATACCACCGTGCTTTAAGGCTTCGTTAACTGATATGTACGAATCGTGCAGCTCAACATATTTGCCTACCATTGCAATTTTTACTGTTTGTACAGGATTTCTGAGTGCATCAAGCATCTGTGTCCAATCCTCAAGATCAGGTTCGCCGCATTCAAGACCGAGCTTTTTAACAACAACATCATCCATTTTCTGCTCGTGCAGCATCATAGGCACAGCATAAAGAATGTCACAATTGTTGTTTTCGATAACACATTCTCTTTCGACATTGCAGAAAAGTGAAATTTTATTTTTGATATCATCAGTGAGCGGATGCTCTGTACGACAAACGATAATATCAGGACGAATGCCGATTGAAAGCATCTCCTTAACTGAGTGCTGGGTCGGTTTTGATTTAAGCTCATCGGATGCTGCAAGATATGGTACAAGCGTTACGTGGATGAAAAGACAGTTTTCTCTGCCGACATCAAGTGCGAACTGTCTGATAGCCTCAAGGAATGGCTGCGATTCAATATCACCGATTGTTCCGCCGATTTCGACAAAGCATACATCTGCGTTTGTATCGGCATTTTTTGCGATTGAACGCTTGATTTCATTTGTGATGTGAGGGATAATCTGGACAGTTTGTCCGCCGTAAACACCCTTGCGTTCATCTGATATTACCTTCCAGAAAACCCTGCCGCTTGTTAGATTGGAATTTTGTGTAAGGCTTTCGTCAATAAATCTTTCATAATGTCCAAGGTCGAGGTCTGTTTCAGCACCGTCGTCGGTAACGAATACCTCACCGTGCTGAACAGGATTCATTGTTCCGGGGTCAACATTAAGATAGGGATCAAGCTTTTGCGCAGTAACCTTAAGCCCTCGTGCTTTTAAAAGTCTGCCAAGTGATGCTGCTGTGATTCCCTTGCCTAAGCCGGATACAACTCCGCCTGTAATAAAAATGTATTTTGTGTTCATTTTCAGTCCTCCTTACCCTGTGACAGGCATGCTCTGTATGCCTGCCTTATTATATATAGGTATATATTTAATATAATTTAGTATACAGT
>JAIDVA010000155.1 GCA_029059925.1 Eubacterium sp.
ATTTTATTCTATATAATAAATAGGCTTAAATTGATATACACAAAAAGGCTGGTGTAATAATGAAAAAAGTAATTGTTGTATCAAAAACGCATCTTGACTTAGGCTTTACGGATTTTGCAGAAAATATTAAGAGAAAATACATTGACTCATTCATACCTAATGCAATAAAAATTGCAGATGAAGTCAATGATAATGAAAATAAAAAATTCGTCTGGACTACAGGCTCATGGATAATAAAAGAAGCACTGAAACATTCAAGTGAGGAAAACAAATCACTTTTACTTTCTGCTTTGGCAAATGGTAATCTTGCTCCACACGCTATGCCGTTTACATTACATACTGAACTGCTTGATAAGGAAAGCCTTGAATACGGACTTTCTATTGTTGACAAAATCGATAAAATAACAGGCATAAAAACAACAGCTGCTAAAATGACAGACGTACCCGGTCACACAAAATCACTTGTTCCGATTCTTCACAGTCACGGAATAAAGCTGCTGCATATCGGGGTAAACGGAGCTTCTGCAATGCCGAATGTACCTGAATGCTTTTTATGGAGAGTTGATGAGGCTGAGATCGTTGTCATCTATTCAGGCTCATACGGCGGCGAATACAAAAATGAATTTGTTGACGATATTCTTTATTTTGACCATACACTTGACAATCACGGTGCAGCCGGAAGCCCTGCTGTGCTTGAAAATATAGAAAATATTAAAAGCAAATATCCTGATTATGAAGTAACTGCAGGCAGACTTGATGATTATGCAAATCAAATCTGGGAAGTCAGAGATAAGCTGCCTGTTATCACCGATGAAATTGGTGACAGCTGGATTCACGGCTCAGCAACTGACCCTTATAAATCAGCCTCACTCAGAACACTTATCAGCTTGAAAAGCAAGTGGCTTGCCGATGGCACACTCGTTAAAAACAGTACTGAATATATTGCACTTAGTGACAATATTCTTTGTCTTGCAGAGCACACCTGCGGTATGGATGTTAAAATCGCACTCGGTGATTATGAGCACTATCTTAAAAATGATTTCAACTCAGCAAGGCAGGTAGATAAGGTTATAAAGAAAAATATCACCCGTACCTTTAACGGCAAGCTGTTTACAGAAACAGTTGAAGATACTGAAACAGGTAATTACGGCTCATATTCAAAAATTGAGCAAAGCTGGCTGGAGCAGAGAGAATATATAAACAGTGCGCTCATTGCATTGTCTGATGAACATAAAACAGAAGCGGTTAATGAGCTTGCCAGACTGATACCGACCCATTCTGTACCAAGACTTGCTGATGCAGGCAGCTTTGACTGCAAATACTCCATAAATTCCAACGCAATTATACTCAATAAGTTCGGCGGAATTAAAAGCCTTACTCTTAACGGAAAAGCAGTTATCCGTAACAACGAAAAGCCAATTGTTACATACAATTCATACGGCAAGGCAGACTATGACTATTGGCTGACACACTATACAAGAGATATTGAGCAGACTGCTTTCTGGTCAATTGAGGACTTTGCACGGCCACTTATCGACAGAATTGATGATAAATTCAAGAAAGGCAGATTTGAATATACATTATACGACTGTTCAACCTATAAACAAAGAAATGAAATAAAAATCATTGCAAATCTAAGAACAGATTATTACCCGATTACTGAGCTTGGTGCACCTAAAGAAATTCAGCTTGTATACACACTGACCGATGAAATGCTGAATACAGAACTGTATTGGTTCAATAAGGATGCAAACAGACTGACAGAAAGTACAATGATTCATTTTTATCCTGATTGTGATAATAATGATATCAGATATATCAAGCTTGGCAGAAAGGTTAATCCTTTCAATATTGTTGAAAACGGCAACAGAAATTTATCTGCTGTTGAAAAGGTTTTGATTAACACCGACAACAGAGCATTTGAAATACAAAACCACCATGCACCGTTGGCAAGCATTGGCGAGGGTAAAATTCTGAAATTTGACAATAAATATGAAAATATCAGAGACGGACTTACATTTGTTCTTCACGATAATGTATGGGGCACAAACTTCCCTCTATGGTACGAAGAAAACGCTTATTTCAAATTTACTATACGTGCCCTGTAAAAAAGAGGATACCTGTTAATGCGTAGGTACTATAACGAAGTTTTAACCCAAAGGACAACATTGTTCTTTGGGTTATTTTATGCTATAATTTTATTAACAGATAAATCGGAATTTGCTGGAGGGAAATATGAAAGTTGAAAGGTGTATAAAGGAGTCTTTTACTGTGATAGGAAAAGAAGGTTCAACTTTAGACGGAGAGGGTTTTATTCAAAGATTATGGGTTGATGCAAATTCTCACTTCGGAGAAGTTCAGCATTT
>JAIDVA010000156.1 GCA_029059925.1 Eubacterium sp.
ATAAATTATATTATTTCAATAGGTGGAGGAAATATTTTGAAAATTCTTGTTATTAACTGCGGCAGTTCATCTCTCAAATATCAGTTAATGGATATGTCTGACGAATCTGTCCTCTGCAAAGGTGCTATCGAAAGAATCGGTATGCAAATCAACGGCGGTGAGGAAAATGTTATCATTAAGATAAATGATGATAAGTTTACATATGATAAGGAATTACCAACTCACACCGACGCATTCAACGAGGTTAAGTACATTCTTTCTGAGGGTGAGCATAAGGTAATCAATTCATTTGACGAGATTGATGCTATCGGTCATCGTTTTGTTCAGGGCGGCGATAAATATACAAAGAGCGTTATTATTGATGAAGAGGTTGTGGCAACTGTAGAAGAGCTTTCTCCTCTTGCTCCTCTTCATAACCCTGCTAATCTTCAGGGCTACAAGGCTTGCCTTGAGGTTGTAGGACCTAAGGTTCCGCAGGTTGCTGTATTTGACACAGCATTCCACAGCACAATGCCGCCAAAGGCATATATGTATGCTGTTCCTTATGAGTATTATGAAAAGTACGGCGTTCGCCGCTATGGCTTCCACGGCACATCACATAAGTTTGTTTCTCACAGAGTTGCAGACAAAATGGGTAAGAACATCTCAGATTTAAAGATTATCACTTGCCATCTTGGTAACGGCTCATCAATCGCAGCTGTTGA
Organism: Eubacterium sp.; assembly: GCA_029059925.1. GTDB lineage: Bacteria > Bacillota > Clostridia > Oscillospirales > Acutalibacteraceae > Eubacterium_R. The sequence goes on from JAIDVA010000156.1 coordinate 705, forward strand.
TCACGGCAGAGTAATTGATACATCAATGGGCTTTACCCCTCTTGACGGCTTTATGATGGGTACCCGTTCAGGCGGTGTTGATCCTTCAGTTGTAACATTTGTTATGAAAAAGCTTGGTCTTACTCCTGACCAGATGGATAAAGTTCTTAATAAGGAATCAGGCGTTAACGCAATTTCCGGTGTATCATCAGATGACCGTGACATTTGTGCTGCACAGGCTCAGGGTAACGAAAGGGCTATTCTTGCTCACGAAATGCAGGCTTATGAAATTGCTAAGTATATTGGCTCATACATTGCAGCTATGAATGGTGTTGATGCAATTGTATTCACAGGCGGTATTGGTGAAAACGGTGTATGGCTTCGTTCAAAGGTTTGCTCATATCTTGGTTATATGGGCGTACATATTAATGAAGCACTTAATCAGAAAACACAAAAGGGTGCCGAGGCTGAGCTTACTGAATCTACAGATAAGGTTAGAGTATTCATTCTCGCAACTGATGAGGAGCTTACTATTGCTCGTGATACAGCTGAGCTTGTTAAATAATTTAATTTTTAGGAATTAATTTTGATTTAAGTAATTTTATAAAGGAGGAGTAGAAATGCCGGAAATTAAGTATGAAATCACAGAGCATCTTGGCGTTATCTCTGAGACCGCAAGAGGCTGGACACGTGAGGTAAATATGATTTCATGGAATGGTCGCGAGCCAAAGCTTGACGTTAGAGATTGGTCACCGGATCATTCAAAGATGAGCAAAGGACTTACTTTCACTGTAGAAGAAGTTAAAGAGCTCACCAAGATTGTTGAAAAGCTCGATTAAATTAAATCTTAAGGGCAACAGTATTATATTGTTGCCCTTGACGTTTTTATTAGAGCGCATATTTCAGCAGCATTATTATGAAAATACATTTTGCTCAGTGCTTCAGATTTTTAATCTGCAGAGCAAAATTTGAGGTATAAATTATGGAATGGACATCTTTAAACGATTTAAGAGAAAAATATTTATCATTTTTTGAAAGCAAGGGACATTTAAGATTACCAAGCTTTTCACTTGTTCCGAATGGTGATAAGAGCCTTCTGCTTATCAATTCAGGTATGGCACCGATGAAAAAGTATTTCACAGGTGAGGTAACCCCTCCGCGCAACAGAGTTACAACCTGTCAGAAATGTATCCGTACTCCTGATATTGAGAATGTTGGTAAGACTGCACGTCATGGTACATTTTTTGAAATGCTCGGTAACTTTTCATTTGGTGATTACTTTAAGAAGGAAGCAACTGCCTGGGCATGGGAATTCTGTACGCAAGTGCTTGAAATGCCTGTTGACAAGCTTTATATTACGATTTATGAGAATGATGATGAGGCTTTTGAAATCTGGACCAAGCAGAATGGCGTTGCGCCTGATCATATCGTGAGACTCGGAAAGGCCGACAATTTCTGGGAGCACGGTTCAGGTCCTTGTGGTCCTTGTTCAGAGATTCATTTTGACCGCGGTGAAAAATACGGCTGCGGCAAGCCTGATTGCGGACCCGGCTGTGAGTGTGACAGATATGTAGAATTCTGGAACAATGTTTTCACTCAGTTTGATAATGATGGCAATAACAATTATACACCGCTTGATCATCCGAATATTGATACAGGTATGGGTCTTGAAAGACTTGCTTGTATTATGCAGGATGTTGATAACATCTTTGAGGTTGACACGGTTCAGAATATTATGAAAAAGATTTCTGAGGTTGCAGGTGTAGCCTATCATGACGATGAGAAAAAGGATATTTCACTTCGCGTAATTACTGACCACGTTCGTTCATCAACCTTTATGATTGGTGACGGTGTTATCCCTTCAAATAATGGCAGAGGATATGTTCTTCGCCGTCTTATCCGCCGTGCATGCCGTCATGGCAGACTTTTAGGTGTAAACGAGCCTTTCCTTTATAAAATCTGCAAAACTGTTATTGCGGAAAATGCAGTTGCTTATCCTGAGCTTGCTGATAAGGAAGAGCTTATCACAAAGGTTATTCTTGCTGAAGAGGAGTCATTCGGCAAAACAATTGACGCAGGTCTTGCTCTTCTTGATGAGTATATTTCTAATATGGATGGAAAGGTATTCTCAGGTGAGGATGCTTTCAAGCTTAATGATACCTACGGTTTTCCGCTTGATTTGACAAAGGATATTCTTGAAGAAAAGGGTATCACTGTTGATGAGGACAAGTTCAATGCACTTCTTGCTAACCAGAAGGCAACAGCACGTGCTGCTCGTAAGGATGCAGGCGCAGATGCATGGAAGGGCGAATCCGTTAAAATTAACGCTGAAAAGACTGAATTTGCGGGCTATACAGATTTTGAATGTGATGCTAAGGTGCTCGCTATTGTTAATGCTGATGGTGAGCTTGTTGATATGCTTGGTGCTGACGAGCAGGGAACTGTTGTTCTTGATAAAACACCGTTTTATGCTCAGTCAGGTGGTCAGGTAGGAGACAGCGGTGTTATAAAAAATAGTGATGCCAATGTATTTATTGTTGCTGACACAGCAAAGAATGCGGACGGAATTTACCTTCACAGCGGTAATGTTTCAAAGGGTATTATCAGCGTTGGTGACAGTGTGAATGCGAGTCTTAATGAGAACAGACGTAAGGCTATTATGAGAAATCATACTGCTGCGCATCTTCTTCAGGCGGCTTTGCGTGAGGTGCTGGGCACACATGTTGAGCAGGCAGGACAGCTTGTTAATGAATATGAGGTTCGTTTTGATTTTACACATTTCAATCCTATGACAGCTGATGAGCTTATCAAAACCGAAATGCTTGTTAATGATTTTGTTCTTAAGGCACAAAGCGTTACTATGCAGGAAATGCCGATTGAAGAGGCTAAGAAAATGGGCGCAATGATGCTCTTCGGCGAAAAGTACGGCGATGTTGTAAGAGTAGTTAAAGCAGGTGAGTTCTCAACAGAATTCTGCGGCGGTACTCATGTTTCAAACAGCGGAAAGCTTGGATTATTCAAGATTATATCTGAGGCGTCTGTTGCTGCAGGTGTTCGAAGAATTACAGCTGTAACAGGCTTGGGTCTTTTAACCTACCTTAATACAAACGAAGCACTTGTTAAGTGTGCAGCTGCTGCACTCAAGTCAGGTGATAATGATATTGAAAATAAAATTTCTGCACTTCTTTTGGACAATAAGGAAAAGGATAAGGAAATCCAGAGACTGAATGCAGAGCTCACAAAGCTTAAGAGTGCTGATATGTTCTCAAAGCCTGTTATGATTGACGGACTGGAGCTTTACACAGCTAAGGTAGACGGTACTACTCCTGATGCGCTTCGCTCAATGGGGGATGACCTCAAGGCTAAGAGTGATGATGTTGTTGCTGTTCTTGCCGGCGTTAATGGTGATAAAGCAAATCTTGTTGCAGTATGCGGTAAAAATGCAATTGCAAAGGGCGTAAAAGCCGGTGACCTTGTGCGTGAAATTGCTAAGCTTGCAGGCGGCGGCGGTGGCGGTCGTCCGGATTCAGCAATGGCAGGTGCAAAGGATTTGTCAAAGCTTGACAGTGCAATTGCCGCTGTTGAGGAAACAGTTAAGGCTATGATTAAATAAGAGGTGTAACTATGTGCGTATTTTGTGAAATAATTGCAGGCAATATCCCTTCAACAAAGGTTTATGAGGACGATAATATCCTCG
>JAIDVA010000157.1 GCA_029059925.1 Eubacterium sp.
ATTAAAGTTGATGTTATTGCTTATTTTGGAATTAAGGGGTGAGTTATTCACCCCTTATCAAAAAACATGGTTGCAAATTTTGTCATTTTCGGTACGATACCAACAGCACACCGATAGGCTTTATTTTTAATTTTCCAGCATAAAAATCGCGAAAAATAATAGACACTGGTATCGGGGAATGTATATCATATTGAAAATTTTCAACAAAAAGTGTTACTTTTAATTGGAATTTCAACTATATATATGAATGCGGAAACAACGTGAGCATAGCATCATAGAGTACAATAAGAAAAAATTGTAGGTATTGTTAGCCCATTTGGTGAGGTGAACAAGATGCCTGCAAATGAAAAGCTTAGATATTATACAAGCAATCTGCTTGCAGATTACAGAAAGACGCACGGCCTGTCGCAAGAGAAGATGGCTGAAATTCTGAACATATCAACACGAGCATATTCAAATATTGAGCGCGGGAAATTTTGCTGCTCACTTGAAACTTTTATTAATTATTTAATAGTTTTAAATGGTGACATGAATAAGCTGATTGATGATTTAAAAGATTTTTATTTAAGTGATGAAAATTAACAAAAACTCCTGAAGGGCAGTTCACTCTTCAGGAGTTCTTTTATATTTTAAATTATACCTCTATTACAGTTGGTGAATGCTTTGTATGCTGTAAAAATTTATTGAAAATATCATTAGTTTTTACTTTCATATATCCTGTTGTAGTTCCGTCGCTGCAGCCGTAATACTCTTCTTTCAAAACGTCATTATCAAATATGATTTTGATTTTATTTTCACTGTCAAGAAGGGCACCGAAAACAGTTGTTGCACCTATTTTTACACCTACCATTTCAAGCAAAAGCTCCTCAGGTGCAAAGGATACACGCGAAATTCCGAGTGTATGACTAAAATCTTTTGTTACAAAAGGTTTATCATCGGTGGTTATAAACAGATAAAAGCTTGTTTTCTGTCTATTGCAGAGAAAAAGCGTTTTAACAACTCTGCAATTCAGCTTTTCTCTTATTGCGATACAGTCTTCCATTGTTATTGCTTCATCGGTATCTACTCTTTCAAATGGTATATTCAGCTGCTGTAATGTATTGTATACCTGTTCCTGCAGGGGTGTTTTAAATTCATTTGGTGCAGATGTTATTATTTCACTGACATTTATCATAATGCTTCTCCCTGTTGATTTTTCACATATTATAGCACATAATTAATAGCAGAAAAAGGACTATGTACATTTTTTTGATAAAAGAGTGAGCGCAAATTAATATTTTACTTTACAAAAAATAAATAATATTGTATATTATTTGCGGATGGTATTCTGCTGAAACCGTACCGTGCTTAATATTTTATTCATACTGTCTTATGACATAGGGTAATGATTTTTAATCATTGCCTTTAAAACCTATAACATTTTGTATAGGATTTTGAGGGTATAAGTGGGTGGTATGATGAACTATGAAAATTTATCTATAGGTTTTATTGGCGCGGGCAGAGTAGGTTTTACTCTTGGCCGCTATTTTTATGAGAAAAAGCTGACTTTGTTGGGCTATTTCAGCCAAAGCTATGAAAGTGCCTGCGAGGCTGCCGATTTCACCTTCAGTAAATCCTATAAAACAATCAAAGAGCTTGCAAAAGAGAGTCGGCTGATATTTATTACAGTGCCTGACTCAGACATTTATGATGTTTATTTACAGCTTAAGCAATATGATTTAACGGATAAAATATTATGTCACTGCAGCGGCGCATTGTCTGCTGAGGTTTTTGACGGGATAGAATCACTCGGAGCATACGGCTATTCTGTGCATCCTGCATTGGCAGTATGTGATAAGCTTAGCTCGTACAGGGAAATTTCGAATGCCTTTTTTACAGTTGAGGGCAGCAGTGAGAAAATGTATGTTATCGAGGAGCTTTTCAGAAAACTCGGCAATCCGTATCAGATAATAAGTGCTGAAAATAAATGTAAATATCACGCCTCTCTTGTAATGTCAAGCAATTTGGTTATAGCCCTTTACCACATTGCCTCTGGTTTGCTTGAGGAATGTGGTTTTTCTGATTTTACGGCACAGCAGGTGATGACTCCTCTGTTTCTTAACAATGCACAGTCTGTGTGTGACAAGGGGTGTTCGGATGCTTTGACAGGTCCTGTTGACAGAAATGATATTTCTACAATAGAAAAGCATTTGTCGGTGCTTGATAATCATTCTGTTTCGGAATTATACAAGCTGCTTTCAGCTGAATTGCTTAAAATTTCACGGCAGAAATATCTTGACAGAAATTATGATGAATTAGAAAATATACTCAGTAAGGAGCTGAAAATATAAAATGAAAAATACGGTTCTGACCTTTGTAAAGGCAAAACAGGATAAAACAAAAATATCAATGCTCACAGCATACGACTATTCGACAGCCAAGCTGATCAATGATGCGGGCATCAATTCAATACTTGTCGGTGATTCGCTCGGTAATGTTATGCTTGGATATGAGGATACAGTATCTGTGACTATGGAGGATATGATACATCATACAAAAGCAGTGGCAAGAGGTGCTAAGGATGCACTTGTTATAGCGGATATGCCCTTTATGTCTTATCAGACATCTGTGTATGATGCTGTGGTTAACGCCGGCAGGCTTATGAAGGAGGGCAGAGCCAACGCGGTTAAGCTTGAGGGCGGTAAAGAGGTTTGCCCTCAGATTAAAGCGATTGTTGATGCGGGCATACCCGTGTGTGCGCATATAGGATTGACACCACAGTCTATTAATGCTCTGGGCGGCAACAGAGTTCAGGGTAAGACAGAAGATGCTGCCAAAAAACTACTTGAGGATGCACTTGCAGTTCAGGAGGCAGGAGCCTTTGCTGTTGTGATTGAAGCAGTGCCCGAAAAGCTTGCAGGTCTTATTACAAGCAGACTGGATATTGTTACAATCGGTATTGGAGCCGGTAATGGCTGTGACGGTCAGGTGCTTGTTTATCAGGATATGCTGGGTATGTTTTCAGATTTTACACCGAAATTTGTTAAGCGTTATGCAAATATCGGCGAAATGATGACAGCCGCCTTCAGGCAGTATGACGAAGAGGTTAAGAATACTGCGTTCCCGTCAGCTGAGCATACATATAAAATTGATGATGAAATTATAGAAAAACTTTATTAAACAGGTGAGAATTATGATTCATATTGTACATACAGTAAAAGAAGTAAGACAGCAGGTAAGCGAGTGGAGACAGCAGGGACTTACAATTGGTTTTGTGCCGACAATGGGATATCTTCACGAAGGGCATCAGAGCCTTATTAAAAAAGCAGTTGCGGATAATGACAGAGTCGTTGTAAGTGTTTTTGTTAACCCGATGCAGTTTGCACCGAACGAGGATTTGGAAAGCTACCCGAGAGATTTGCAGGCAGACGCAAGGCTTTGTGATGAGACAGGTGCAAATCTGATTTTTAATCCCGAGCCGGAGGAGATGTATGCAGATGGTTTTTGTTCGTTTGTTGATATGAACGGTCCTACTGCCGAGCTTTGCGGCAAAAGCAGACCTATCCATTTCAGAGGTGTATGCACGGTTGTAAACAAGCTGTTCAATATTGTGACGCCTGACAGGGCATATTTTGGGCAGAAGGATGCACAGCAGTTAGCTGTTATCAAGCGAATGGTTAAGGATTTGAATATACCGATTGAGATTGTCGGATGCCCTATTATAAGAGAAACTGACGGCTTGGCAAAAAGCTCACGAAATACATATCTTAATGATGCTGAAAGAAAAGCAGCTCTTATTTTAAGCAAAACCATTTTTATGGGTCAGGAGCTTATAAAAAATGGTATGACTGACGCTAAGGAATTAGTATCGCTTATGAAAAAGAATATCGAGACTGAGCCGCTTGCAAGGATTGATTATGTTGAGGTTGTTGACTTTGATGATATTTCAATCAGGGATGCAATCGGAGATAATACACTTGTGGCAATGGCTGTTTATATCGGTAAAACAAGATTGATTGATAATTTTATTGTGGAGAGAATATAAGATATGTTGGTTAATATGCTTAAGGGTAAAATTCACCGTGCCACGGTTGTGCAGGCAGAACTTGATTATGTCGGCAGCATTACTGTAGATGAAGCGCTTTTAGAAGCAGCAGGAATCTATGAATATGAGCAGGTGCAGATTGTGGATGTCAATAACGGGAATCGTTTTGAAACCTATACAATCGCGGGGGAGAGAGGCAGTGGCTTAATCTGCCTGAATGGTGCTGCTGCAAGGCAGGTTCAGGTCGGTGATAAAATTATCATTATGGCTTATGCCATGATGCATGAGGAGGAAATAAAAACCAATCCTCCCAAGGTTGTTTTTGTTGATGATAATAATAAAATTGCAAGAATAACAAATTACGAAAAACACGGATTGTTAAAGGATATGGACTGATATGCTAAAAGGTAAAACAATAGTATTAGGTATAACAGGCAGTATTGCCGCATACAAAATGGCGAATGTTGCGAGCTCTCTTGTTAAAGAGGGTGCAGATGTTCATGTGGTTATGACGAAGAATGCAACGAATTTCATAAATCCTATAACCTTTGAAACGCTTACGAATAACAAATGCCTTGTTGATACCTTTGACAGGAATTTTCAGTTTCATGTTGCTCATGTTTCACTGTCTCAGAAGGCGGATGTTATGCTGATTGCACCTGCATCTGCTAACATTATCGGCAAGCTTGCCAATGGTATTGCAGATGATATGCTCAGTACAATGGCACTTGCCGCAAGCTGTAAAATCATTGTTGCACCTGCAATGAATACGCATATGTATCAGAATAAAATTGTTCAGGATAATCTGAAAAAGCTTACTGACTACGGCTTTGAAATCATCAAGCCTGCTGTGGGCAGACTTGCCTGTGCGGCAGTTGGTGAGGGCAAGCTGCCTGACGAGGAGATTCTGCTTGAATATATCAGACAGGAAATTGAATTTTACAAGGATATGACAGGCCTTAAGGTGCTTGTTACAGCAGGACCTACAGTTGAAAAAATTGACCCTGTAAGATATATTACGAATCATTCGAGCGGTAAAATGGGTTATTCTATTGCTGATATTGCTTCAAAACGCGGTGCAGATGTTACACTTGTAACAGGTCCTGCTCATATAAAAGCTCCTGTGCTTGCTGATGTTGTTGATGTTGAGTCAGCACAGGATATGTACTATGCTGTTATGGATAGGCTTAAAGATTACGATATACTTATTAAAGCGGCAGCAGTGGCAGATTACACAATAGCGAATATCAGCAGTGAGAAGATAAAAAAGAATGACGGATGCTTAACACTTGAGCTTTCAAGAACGAATGATATTCTAAAAGCAGCAGGGCAGAGTAAAAAGAACAATCAGGTTATCTGCGGCTTTTCGATGGAAACAAGCAATCTCATAGAAAATTCGGCTGAAAAGCTTAAATCAAAAAAATGCGATATGATTGTTGCAAATAATCTTAATGACAAGGGTGCAGGCTTTGGTATTGATACAAACAAGGTTACTCTTATAACATCTGATGATATGGTCAGTCTTGATGTGCTTTCAAAAAAAGAGGTTGCCGTTAAGGTTCTTGATAAAGCGGTTGAAATTTATAAAATCAAAAATGGGGAATAGCAAGTGATACTCGCAGTAGATGCAGGAAATACAAATATTGTTGCCGCTCTTATGAATAACGGCAATGTCATAAACGAATATCGCTATAACACAGGTAAAGACAAGGATTTTGAATATCATAAGAATCACCTTGAAAGGCTTGTTCAGAACCGGACAATAGACAGTGTGATTATCTCATCGGTTGTGCCTGAAATTAATTCTCGTCTTGATACTGTGTGTGTTCAGCTTACAGGGATAAGTCCGAAATTTGTCAGCTGTGATATGGCAACCGGTCTTGATATTAAATATGACAATCCGCAAAAGCTTGGTGCAGATTTGATATGTGCAGCTGTCGGTGCGGTTAAAAAGTATGGTGCTCCCGTGATTGTTATGGATATCGGAACTGCGACTACCTTTTCAGTTATTAACAAAAACAAAGAGTATCTTGGCGGTATGATTGCACCCGGACCATATACCTCGATGCAGGCACTTGCCTCAATGGCGTCTCAGCTTAGTGAGACTGAGCTTGAAATTACTGATAACGTAATTGGTACAAATACAGCAGAATGTATTAAGATAGGTACGCTCACGGCACATTCAGCCATGCTTGATGGTATGCTTGACAGGGTGATTCCAACCCTTGACACAGCCGATGTCAAGCTGGTTGCAACAGGCGGCTTTGCACAGAAGATAACCTCAATGTGTACACATAAAATTATTTGTGATGTTCACCTTATTTTTACCGGATTGTATGAATTGTATAAAATAAATTATTGTTTATTGTAGGGGCGAACATTGTTCGCCCGTGGGCACAACGATAATGTTGACGGGCGCACACTGTGCGCCCCTACGATAGTGTAGATTACGTGGTTCGTAGGGTGCGATGCCCACATCGCACCGCGGAACGATGTGGGCATCGTTCCCTACGATTGTTTGACCTACGCTTACTAATATAAACAATAATTTACTATAGCAAAAAATCAGGCTGTCTCGAATAAGAGACAGCCTGTACTATTTTATGACTATTTAATTATTAATAAGATATTTACTTTGCGAAACAATTGTTTTTACTGCACTTACTGCTACGATTATTCCTATTACAATTGAAAGTATGCTGTCAATTGCAAAGTTTATTTTAACGGAAAGGGTCAGGCTGAGCAGTGTTGAAATGGTAATTGCAGTGTCAAGAAAGCTGTCCATTATCAAGGTTTTATAAACAGGTGACGGATGTTTCTTGTTGACATAAATATAAACAATACCCATAATCAGCTTGACTAAAGCTGTGACTGCAATCAGCACTGCATATGATTTCAGGTAAGAAATCTGAACGGGGTACATCAGTCTTTCAAGCCCGTTATATGCAAAGTATGCACCCGTAACAGCCAGAATCAGTCCTATTACAAATGATGCAAGTGCCTGTGCACGGTTGCTTTTCATTTCATTGAGCTTAACTGCCAATATGAATCCTGCCAAAGCGATTATGCAGGATAATGAGTCACCCAGATTATTTATTCCGTCGCAGTAAATTGCGAGCGAGCCTGAACTGATACTTACATAGAGTTTTATTAAAAATAAAGCAAAGTTCATCGCAAAACCAAAGATTGCTGTTTTAATTCCTGTTTTACCCATTTTGTCACCACCTGATTGATAGTTTACCATAATTTATGTAAAATACCAATATGATTTTTATTTTTCAATGATTTTATTTGTATTGAAAATAAATGCCATAGGCTGTATAATAATGATTGGAGTGATTATATGGGAAGTAATGTTAATAATAAATGTGATTGTACGGCAATTGATGAAGCAATTGTAAAGGACATAAAAGATAGTATGATTTGTGATGATGAAATTGCAAATCTTTCAAATCTGTTCAAGGTGCTTGGCGACTCTACAAGGGCAAAGATTGTAATGGCGCTTGATAAGCGTGAGGTATGTGTGTGTGATTTGTCGGTCGCACTTAATATGACTAAATCTGCGGTCTCACATCAGCTTGCTGTTTTAAAGGCAAGTAATATCGTAAAATCAAGACGTGACGGCAAGCATATTTATTACAGCTTTGATGATGAACACATAACTACAATTATTGAAATTGCCGACGAGCATATCAAGCATAGGCAATGAGTAGTAAATTTTACAATAGAATAGCATATGATTAAGAATAAGGTTTCAGATTTTATTTTGGCTGAAATTTTATTCTTATTTTTTTACAAAAAACTATTGACAATTGAATATATGTTCAACTATAATTAACAACAACAGATGAATAATTGTTCAACTGTTTGATAT
>JAIDVA010000158.1 GCA_029059925.1 Eubacterium sp.
CCTTATCGTCTTCATCGTCAGATGTGTATAAGAGTCATGTCATAATATAGAAGGTAACCGATTCGTTTTCAGATTATGGGCACCGCATGCTGTATCTGTATCAGTCGTCGGTGATTTCAATAACTGGGACAACAGCACCAATGTTATGAAGCAGATTTCTCCGTCAATATGGGAGATTGAAATTGATAAGCTTTCGGTTTTTGACTGCTATAAATATGCAATAACAACTAAAAGCGGCGACATTAAAATGAAGGCAGATCCATATGCCTTTCATGCTGAAACAAGACCGGGAACCGCATCAAAGGTTTATGGTGACATTTCATATAAGTGGAAAGACCGGAAATGGTACGACAAAACAAAAACAGGCAATATTCTGGAAAAACCCGTTAACATTTACGAAATTCATTTCGGCTCTTGGAAGCAGCACGAAAACGGTGATTTTTTATCCTACAGACAAATGGCAGACGAGCTTGTTCCTTATGTAAAGGATATGGGATATACACATATAGAAATGCTGCCTGTAATGGAATTTCCGTTTGACGGCTCATGGGGCTACCAGGTAACAGGTTATTTTGCTCCTACATCAAGATACGGAACACCTGAAGACCTGATGTATTTTATCGACACATGCCACAAGGCAGATATTGGTGTAATCCTTGACTGGGTGCCTGCCCATTTCCCAAAGGATGCACATGGTCTCTATGAATTCGACGGTGAATGCACCTATGAATATTCTGACCTGAAAAAAGGCGAGCATAAGGAGTGGGGCACACGTGTTTTTGACTACAGCAAAAACGAGGTAAAATCCTTCCTTATTTCATCTGCCATGTATTGGGTTGACAAATTCCATTTTGACGGTCTGCGTGTAGATGCTGTTGCGTCAATGCTCTATCTTGACTACGGCAGAGAAAACGGTGAATGGACACCAAATAAAAACGGCGGACGTGAAAATCTTGAGGCAGTAGAATTTTTCAAAGAGCTTAACTGTGCTATGTTCAAGGAACATCCTGAAGTAATGATGATTGCCGAAGAATCAACAGCCTGGCCAATGATAACAATGCCGACAAATATAGGCGGACTTGGTTTTAACTTCAAGTGGAATATGGGCTGGATGAATGATATGCTGCGTTACACCTCTATGGATCCATTATTCAGAAAGGGCAATCATAACTGCATTACATTCAGTTTTTTCTATGCATTCAGCGAAAATTTTGTTTTACCTATCAGCCATGATGAGGTTGTACACGGCAAAGCAAGCCTTATAAATAAAATGCCCGGCGACTATGATATGAAATTTGACGGTATGCGTCTTTTCCTTGCATATATGTTTGCCCATCCGGGTAAAAAGCTTCTCTTTATGGGCAGTGAATTCGGACAATTTATTGAATGGAATTATAAGCAGGGACTCGACTGGCTGCTGCTTGATTATGAAAAACACAGACAGCTGCATGACTTTACGAAGGAACTTAACAAATTCTACAAAAATACGCCTGCATTATGGGAAGTTGATTACAGCTGGGACGGATTCCAGTGGATATCAAGCGAGGATAATGCAAATTCCATTATAGCATTCAGACGAATTGACAAAAAGGGCAAGGAACTTATTGCTATATTTAACTTTACACCAAACAGCTTTGACGAATATAAAATCGGTGTTCCCGAAAATGCTACCTATAAGGTAGTTATGGACACCTCACTTGAGAAATACGGCGGAATAAAACCACGGATTTCAGGAACATACAAGGCTAAAAAAATTCCAATGCACAGTCTTGACTACAGTATCGGAATTAAGCTGAACGGACTTTCAGCAATATACCTTGAAAAAAAGGAAAATAGAAAAGTCAAGGATAACAAAGTTAATAAAGAAAATAAAAAGAAAAATTAAAGGAGATAAAAATGGCACATAAATCAAATGTTGTTGCAATGCTTCTTGCAGGCGGTCAGGGAAGTCGTCTCGGAGTATTAACGAAGAACATTGCAAAGCCTGCAGTGCCCTACGGCGGCAACTACAGAATAATTGACTTCCCTCTTTCAAACTGTGTTAACAGCGGTATTTATACCGTAGGCGTTCTTACACAGTATCAGCCGCTTGAGCTTAACGATTACCTCGGCAACGGTCAGCCATGGGATCTTGACCGTCAGCATGGCGGAATTCACATTCTGTCACCGTACGAAGCAATCGGCGGTGCTGAATGGTACAAAGGCACAGCAAACGCAATTTACCAGAACATTAACTTTATCGAAAAGTATGATCCTGAATATGTTGTTATCCTCTCAGGTGACCATATTTATAAAATGGATTATGCAAAGATGGTTGATTTCCACAAAAAAAATGACGCAGCCTGCACAATAGCAGTGCTCGAAGTTCCGTGGGAAGAGGCCTCACGCTTCGGTATCCTTGCTACTAAAGATAATGACGAGATTTATGAATTCGCAGAGAAGCCTGCCAAACCTAAGAGCAATAAGGCATCAATGGGTGTTTACGTTTTCAGCTGGGATAAATTAAAGCAGTACCTCATTCAGGATGAAAATACTGAAGGCTCATCAAACGACTTTGGTAAAAACATAATCCCGACTATGCTTGATGCAGGCGAGAGAATGTTTGCTTACCCGTTCAAGGGTTATTGGAAGGATGTAGGAACAATTGACTCTCTCTGGGAGGCAAACCTTGATATTATCAATCCTAATGTTGATCTCGATTTGAGTGATACAAGCTGGAGAATTTATTCAAGAAATCCTATGGCACCGCCTCACTATATCGGCAAGAATGCTATTGTTGAGAATTCATCAATCAGTGAAGGCTGTGAAATTGAAGGCAATGTTGACTACAGCGTCGTATCCTCAAACGTTACGATTGAGGAAGATGCTGATGTAAGATACAGCGTAATTATGCCAGGTGCCGTTATCAAAAAGGGTGCTAAGGTTTATTACTCAATCATTGCAGAAAATGCAGTGATTGAAGAGGATGCTAAAATCGGCGAAAATCCTGAGCATCTTGACAAGCCTGAGGATTGGGGTATTCCAGTAATCGGTGCAGGAGCAACCGTAACCAAAGGACAGATTATTGCCCCCGGAGTAATGATTAAATCGGGAGAGGAGGTATAAGTCAATGAATGGTAAAAGAGTTTTAGGCATTGTATTTGCCAATATTCACGAGGAAGCACTCGACTCCCTCACCGCTATGAGAACAATGGGCTCAGTTCCGTTCTGCTCACGCTTTCGTCTGATTGACTTCCCTCTTTCAAATATGGTGGACAGCGGCATTTCAAAAATCGGTGTTGTAACAAACGCTAATTTCCAGTCACTTATGGACCACGTTGGCACAGGCAAGCCATGGGATTTAAGCAGAAAGACAGACGGTCTTTACCTGCTCCCACCTTTCTCTGTAGGCAGCGCTACAATGTGGGGCAACAGAATTGATGCCCTTTACGGCAATATGAATTTCCTGCGTCAGTCAAACCAGACCTATGTTCTTATGTCTGACTGCAATCATGTGCTTAATGTTGATTACAACGCACTCTTCAAGGCACATGAGGACAGCGGTGCAGATATAACAATTCTCGGTGTAAAAGGCAAAATGCCAAAGAGCATCGGATCTGTTCTCAGCTTTGATAAGGTTGACGAGGACGGCAGAATTACCGAAATGAGTCTTGATAAGAAAACAGATGATAATGTTTTCTATTCCTGCAACATTATGATTATGAAGAAATATCTTCTTGAATCTCTTGTTACAACAGCTCACTCAAAAAATGAGATTTCATATCAGCGCAGCATCATAATGGCTAATGTTAAAAATCTCAAAATACATGCTTTTGACGCAACTGAAAGCTTCGTGGGTACAATTGATTCTATCCAAAGCTACTATGATATTTCAATGTCAGTGCTTGAAAAGGATAATAGAAAAAAGCTTTTCAGAGCACCTATTTCAACAAAAGAGCGTGATGATATGCCTACGCTTTACGGTCCTGATTCATCACTTAAAAACTCACTTGTTGCAGACGGCTGCATTATTGAGGGTAAGGTTGAAAACTGTATCATCTTCAAAGGCGTTAAGGTCGGAAAAGATACCGAGGTTAAAAACTCAATTCTTATGCAGGATACTGTTGTCGGCAGCAAGGCAAAAATCAATTGCGTAATTACCGATAAAAACGTAAGCATTAAAGATGGTGTTGAGCTTGCAGGTGCAAACACCTTCCCTATCTGCTTGACAAAAAACACAAGAGTTTAAACAATTAATAAAATTCGGCAATGGCAAAAGATATTTGTACATTTCTTTTAAGCCTGCCGAATTTCAGGAGATAAATATGAAAGTATTATATGTTGCATCCGAGGCACTGCCGTTTATGGCGTCGGGCGGACTCGGTGATGTTGCCGGTTCACTGCCCGTAGCACTCAGAAAAAGATTAATCGGCTGCCGTGTTGTTATGCCGCTTTATGACAGCATCAAGCAGGAATATAAGGACAAGATGAAATTCATCACCTCTATTTCCGTACCTGTGTCATGGAGAAGACAGTATTGCGGTATTTTCGAGGCAAAAGCAAACGGTGTTATCTACTACTTCCTTGATAACCAATACTATTTCAAGCGTGATGGAATTTACGGTCACTATGATGATGCAGAGCGTTTTGCATTCTTTGCACGTGCTGTTCTGGAAATCATACCGGTTATTGACTGGAAGCCGGATATCATCCATTGTAACGATTGGCAAAGTGCACTTACTCCGCTGTATTACAGCTGTTACTATGCTAACAGAATGGGCTTTGAAAATATTAAAACTGTTTTCACAATCCACAATATTCAATATCAGGGCAAATACGGCGACGAGCTTTTAAACGACGTACTCGGCATTGCTCCTGAGCATAACAATCTTATCCTTTATGATGGACTTGTTAACTTTATGAAGGCAGGCATTGAATGTGCAAATAAGGTTACTACCGTATCGCCGACATATGCTAAGGAAATACTTGATCCATGGTTCAGCCATGGTCTTGATCCGATTCTCAATCAGCGCAGCTGGAAGCTTTGCGGCATATTAAACGGCATTGATGTTGACGGCTATAACCCTGAAACAGATAAGGATATCTGGGCAAACTACAGCGCAGAGGATTTCACAAACAAGGCTAAAAATAAAGAAGAGCTGCAAAAGATGATGGGACTTAACGTCGACCCTAACGTGCCTGTAATCGGTATCGTATCCCGTCTTGTAGGTCATAAAGGTGTTGACCTTATGAAAGAGGTTCTCGAAAAGAGCCTTTGTGAACGTAACCTGCAGTATGTAATTCTCGGCAGCGGTGAATGGCAGTATGAAAACTTCTTCCGCTATCTGCACGATAAATACCCTGATAAGGTAGGAATCACAATCGGATTTGTGCCTGACCTTGCAAGAAAAATTTATGCAGGTGCGGATATGTTCCTGATGCCAAGTAAATCAGAGCCCTGCGGACTTTCACAGATGGTTGCACTCAGATACGGCACACTTCCTATCGTTCGCGAAACAGGTGGTCTGAAAGACTCAATTACAGACTGCGGCGATGGCGAAGGCAACGGATTCACCTTCAAAACTTATAATGCATACGATATGCTCGGTGCAATCTATCGTGCAAATGATGCTTATTACAGCGAAGGCTGGAGCACACTTGTTAAACGCGCACTTGACTGCGATATGAGCTGGGGCAAGAGCGCAAATGAGTACATCAAAATGTACCGTTCACTTTTAAAATAATAAATACATTAAAGGCTTGAGTATGTAACTCAAGCCTTTTTGTTATTCAGAAAATTTATATCAAAAAACATTTCAATACATACACGAAAACCCATTTTAAAAGCATATACATCAGTAAAATAACTGTATTCTTCTAAAGCATCCTCAAAGTTCTTATAAAGCTCCATTTCATTTTCAAAAAGTGATTCACGCAACAATTCACTGCAATCAGACATTTTATTAAGCAATTTTTTATATTCTGCCTCATTGCATATTTGATTGCTTATTAATGTACTTCCAAACCATAATTCCTCAAAAATATCCATATCTTCACACCTCTTTTTTATTTACAAAACTATCATACATAAAATGTTATGTATGTCAACACATAAGTTATTATGTATGGTAAATTATTTACGAGGTGATATATATGCAATATACAAGCGCATTAAAAAGCATACGAGAAGATAGAGACTTATATCAAAAGGATGTGGCAAAAGTATTAGGAGTATCGCAGCAATACTATAGTCAATACGAAAAAGGAGAAAATGAATTACCATTAAGACATTTAATAACCTTATGTAAGTACTATAATGTATCCGCTGATTATCTATTAGGGTTCACAAGAGAACGGAAAGAATTACCAAAAGAATGATAGTTAATATAAAAAGAGCAGTGTAAACTGCTCTTTTTATATACCTTTATTTCTATTTTCCAAATCAAGCAAATATTGTTTTTTATCAATTCCGCCGGCATAGCCTGTCAGACTGCCGTCTGAGCCAATCACTCTGTGACACGGAACAAGAATCAGAATCGGATTATGCCCGATTGCACCGCCGACTGCCTGTGCTGATACCCGCTTGCCCGTCTGCTGCTCAAGCGCCTTAGCTATTTTACCGTAAGTAGTAGTCTCACCATAAGGGATTTCCAAAAGCATTTGCCAAATCCTCTGCCTGAAAGCACTGCCCTTCGGCTTTAGACAAAAATTCAACTCAGGCTTTTCCCCTTTAAAATAACGTTCAAGATAAGCTATTGCATCATTAAAAACACCAAGCTGTTTTTTCTCAAATTCACTGCCAAGTGTACTTTTAAAATATTTCTGATTTTCAACCCACAGTCCTGTAAGGCACTCTCCGTCACTTGACATTGTGAGTCTGCCCATGGGTGAATCATATTCATAAATATATTCCATATTTGCGCATCCTTATCCTTTTCTTTATTTTAACATATTGCAGCAATTAAAACCACCTTTTCTTTTTAAACCAAAAATACAGGCAGAGCACAACAGCAACAGATAAAAGCATTACATAAATATAGCCATACTTCCAATGCAGCTCAGGCATAAAATCAAAATTCATACCATACCAGCCGACAATAACCGTCATCGGGTAAAAAATCGTTGTCAGCAGTGTAAACACCTTCATTGTCTGATTAAGCCGCATATCAAGATATGCTTGGTAGGCATCCCATAAATGCACAACACTGTCTCTGAACAAGTCAACGTTTTCCTTAAGCCTTACTGTCTTATCAGTAAATATCTGAAACACTCTTAGGCTCTCAGCATCAAATATTTCATTTTCGTTTTCTCGCAGTGCTTCACTGATATCAATAAGCTGTTCATAATAACCCCTGAGTGTAAGAAGCTCCTTTTTCATATTCAGCAGATTCATATTGAAATTCCTGTCTGCCTTATTTTTCAAAACCGTTTCCTCAAGTCTGTTTATTTCCTGCTCCGACTCTTCAAGCTCCTTATTATCTCCTGCTATCAACTCTTCAAAGAAAGAACAGACAAGCTTTTCAAGTGTAATATTTTCACTTGATATTTTTGACATTACTTTAAAAAATACATCTCGGTTATAGAAGGAATTATCAGACACACTGGCAATCAAAAATAAATTTTTCTTAACAAAAAGTGCCATGCAGTTCTTTTTACTGTTCATACGCGACGCGTGCATAACATTGATTTTGACAAAGCTATAATCATCATAAACAGCGATATCCGATGCCAAAAAGCTGCAGTGCGCCCTGCACCGTTCAACTGCCTTGAGCGAAAAACCAAGCTGTTTATAAATGACCTCAAGCTCACCGATATTAACAAAACCAAATGTAAGAATATTATCATTAATCTCATCTGCTTTAATACTTATAACATCATCGTCAAACTGATAAAACATAAAATCACCAAAATACCTCTATAACATTCTATTTTATCATTGGATAAAAAATTTCCTTTTATTATTTTTGCTGATTATTTTTTTGAACATTTTTATTAATTCAATCAAAATCGGTCATAATATAAAAGAAAGATATACACTATTGCCAAAGAAAAATATGGTAATTAGTGAATAGTCACGAATTATTTTGATTGGTATTGACTGATTTTGATTTGTTTTGATATAATAAAGCTGCAAAAAGCAAAGGAGTATATAAGCATGCTTACTCACGACAGACAATCAAAAATATTATCAATACTTGACAAGCAGGGTTCTGTTACAGTTTCACGTCTCACAGAAATTTTATCAACAAGCGAATCTACAATACGCCGTGATTTGTCATCCCTTGCAAGTGAAGGAAAGCTCAACAAGGTTCATGGCGGTGCAACTGCACTTAACCAAGAATTTGTAAGACTTGAAGATAATATTGAAGAAAAACTCACAAAACATACCAATGAAAAGAACGAGATTGCACAATATGCTGCAGGTCAGATAAAAGATGATGATTTTGTTTTTATCGATGCCGGTTCAACCACTCGACTGATGATAAAATATTTGAGCAATTCAAAAGCAACATTTGTTACGAATGGTATCGACCACGCAAAACAGCTGGCTCAAAATGGCTGCAAAACAATAGTAATCGGCGGTCAGCTGAAGCAATCCACAGAAGCAATCATCGGATTAATGGCTGCAACTAATCTGCAAAAATTCTCATTTACAAAAGCATTTATCGGAACAAACGGAATCAGTGAAAAGCAGGGATACACAACACCCGATACAGAGGAAGCAATGCTCAAGGCTGTTGCAATTGAGCGAAGCTTTGTATCGTATGTGCTTGCCGACAATTCAAAATTTGACAAAGTATCGGCAGTCACCTTCGGTTCACTTGATACTGCTTGTATCATAACAGATAAATGCCCAAATGAAAAAGTCGCAAAACATACAGTTGTAAAAGAGGTGCTAAAATGATTTACACTGTAACCTTCAATCCGGCACTTGACTATGTAATGAACGTAGCTGATTTGCAAACAAAGGATATAAACCGATCAGAAAATGAACAAATCTACTACGGCGGCAAAGGAATTAATGTTTCCGTTATATTGTCAAGACTCGGTGTTAAAAACAAAGCCTTAGGCTTTCTTGCAGGGTTTACCGGAAAGCATATTGAGGATATGCTGAAGAAAGATAATATTGACACCGATTTTGTATATCTTAGTAAAGGATATACAAGAATTAACGTAAAAATCAAATCAGAGCAGGAGATTGACATCAACGCACAGGGACCTGACATTGATAAGCCGGCTGTAGACGAGCTATTCTTAAAGCTGGAAAAACTGAAAGCAGGCGACTGTCTCGTACTCGCAGGCTCAATTCCAAGCACGTTAAGTGATGATATCTATGAAAAAATAATACAAAAGCTCAGCAAAAAAGGTGTTGATTTTATCGTTGACGCAACAGGTGATTTACTGCTCAACGTGCTTAAATACAAGCCGCTGATGATTAAGCCTAATCACCACGAGCTCGGCGATATTTTCAATACAGAAATTAAAACACTTGAAGATATAATCACCTACGGCAAAAAGCTGCAGGATATGGGAGCAAAAAATGTGCTTGTATCACGCGGAAGAAACGGTGCTGCTCTGCTTGATGAAAACGGAGAATTACACAAAATCGGAACTGTACCGGGCAAAATCAAAAGCTCAGTCGGCTGCGGCGACTCAATGGTTGCAGGATTTCTTGCAGGCTATTATGACACAAAAGACTATGACTTTGCATTAAAGCTTGGTTCAGCCTGCGGCAATGCAACCGCTTTTTCAGACACTTTGGCAACAAGAGCAGAAATTGATGAAATGCTTGATAATGAGCATCTCAATTCTGACAAACTTTAAAAGAGGGATAATTATGAGAATTATTGACTTACTCAAAAAGGATGCAATCAAGCTTAATTCCATTGAAGCATCCAAAGACAAGGTTATTGACGAACTGATAGCACTGCACAAAAAAGCCGGCAATCTTGCAGACGCGAATGAATATAAGGCTGCAATCCTTGCGAGAGAAGATCAAGGCTCAACAGCTATCGGCGAGGGTATTGCAGTACCCCATGCAAAATCAGCCAGTGTTAAAAGAGCTGGACTTTCTGCAATGACAGTGCCAAGCGGTATTAATTATGGTGCACCTGACGGAAAACCGACAGATATTCTGTTTATGATTGCTGCTCCGCCTGATGGTGATTTGCATCTTGAAATTTTATCAAGACTTATGGTAATGCTTATGGAGCCGGATTTTTGCAGAGCACTCAGAGCTGCAAAAACAGCTGATGAATTTCTAAGCATTATTGATAAAAAAGAAAGTGAGAAATATCCTGACGATACTAAGAACGTTACCCCCAAAAGGGATGGCTACAGAATTCTCGCTGTAACTGCCTGCCCTACAGGTATTGCCCACACATATATGGCAGCTGAAGCACTTGAAAAAGCAGGCGAAAGATTAGGATATCCCCTCAAGGCAGAGACAAACGGCTCAGGCGGTGCAAAAAACGTACTGACAAAAAAAGAAATTGAAGAGTGTGACGGTATCATTATTGCAGCCGATAAAAATGTAAAAATGGCCCGATTTGATGGTAAGCCGGTTATTAAAACCTCAGTCTCAAATGGTATTAATAAGCCGGAAGAGCTTATCAATAAAATAATTGAGGGTAATGCTGCAATATATCATGCAGATGACGCACAAGACAGCAGCTCAGGCGATGATGAAAAAGAAGGAATCGGCAGACAAACCTACAAACATCTGATGAATGGTGTATCTCATATGCTTCCATTCGTTGTAGGCGGCGGTGTTCTTATTGCTCTCGGCTTTCTTATTGACACATTTGCAGGCAATGCGAATGTCGGCGGTGATTTTGGTTCAACAAACCCAATTGCAGCCGTAATATTCTGGATAGGCAAGGCAGCCTTTGCCTTTATGCTGCCGATTCTTGCCGGATATATTGCGCAGTCAATTGCCGACAGACCGGGACTTTTACCCGGTATAGTAGGCGGATATCTTGCAACAACGGGTGCAACACTATCCTCTCCTACGGGTGATGATTCCGCTGTATCAGGATTTCTCGGTGCACTCCTTGCAGGTTTTATCGCAGGATTTCTTGTAAATATACTCAAAAAAGCATTTGACTGGCTGCCTAAGAGCATGGACGGAATCAAGCCTGTATTCATCTATCCGTTGTTAGGCACACTGCTTATCGGTTTATTTATGCTCGCAATCAATCCGTTTGTAGGATATCTGAATATCGGATTATCAAACGGACTCTCAAGCCTTGGTGAAACAAGTAAAATCCTTCTCTCAATTGTACTCGCAGCTATGATGGCAATAGATATGGGCGGACCATTCAATAAAGCCGCTTATGTATTCGGTACAGCTGCAATTGCTGATGGTAATGGCTGGATCATGGCTGCCGTTATGATTGGCGGTATGATTCCTCCTATTGCAATTGCACTTTCAACTACCTTCGACAAGAAAAAGTGGAATAACGAGGAGCTGAAAAACGGTCCTGTCAACTATCTTATGGGACTTTGCTTTATCACAGAGGGTGCTATCCCCTATGCTGCTGCAGATCCGCTGAGGGTTATCCCATCCTGCATGGTCGGTTCAGCTGCAGCAGGACTTGTAACCGCATTGTTCAGCTGCTCCTGCCCTGCACCCCACGGCGGTATATTCGTATTTGCTGTTGTTGACAATCCGCTCGGATATCTCATTGCATTAGCAGCCGGCTCAGCAGTTGGAGCATTGATGCTTTCAATATTGAAAAGAACTAAAAGAAAAACAGCATAATTATCTATAGAGGAGAATAATACAATGGTATCAAAAACTACAAAAATCACGAATGAGATGGGATTTCATATGCGGCCTGCAAATCAGTTCGTAACTGCAATGACAAAGTATTCTTCAGATGTAAATCTCATTGTAAATCAAAAAACAATCAACGGAAAAAGCATTATGAATATCATGGCTGCCGCAATCAAATGCGGCAGTGAAATTACAGTAGAATGCAACGGCAGTGACGAACAGGCAATGCTTGATGAGGCAATCGCATTAATCGAATCAGGATTTGGTGAATAAAAACAAATAAATTATTGTTTAGCGTAATTAATTGGTGTTTCATTTTACATCGTAGGGGCGCACAGTGTGCTCCAGTAGATATCTTAATTATTTAACAGGCGAACAATGTTCGCCCCTACGATAAACTATAATAATCTCTGAAAAGGAGTGTAATATATGCTCAAGGGTATAGCAGGCAGTCAAGGCTACGGCATAGGAAAAGCCTTACTGATAACAGATATCAGCACCGATTACAGCAAGCTGAAATACACGGATGCAAAAACTGAAAAAAACAGACTGCAAAAGGCTGTCGACCGCTTTATTAATGAAACCAAAGCTCTTGCTGAATCTGTTAAACAGCGTGCAGGCGATAAGGAAGGCGAAATACTCGATGGACATATTATGATGCTCAGTGATCCTTTTATGCTCAGCCAAATGCAGGAGAATATTGACTCAGGAATGGTAGCAGAAAAAGCTGTTGATACCGTTTGCAATATGTTTATTGATATGTTTTCAGCGGTTGATGATGAGCTTACAAAACAGCGTGCTTCTGATATTAAGGATATTAAAGACAGTCTGATAAAAATTCTTTCAGGTGCCAAAAGTATTGATATTTCTGCAGTACCTGCGGGAACCGTTCTTATTGCAAAGGATTTCACCCCATCAATGACAAGCCAGCTTAACAAAGAAAATGTCAGTGCCATCATTACAGAGGTCGGCGGAATAACAAGCCACAGTGCAATACTTGCAAGAGCAATGGGCATACCTGCCGTACTTTCTGTTATTGATGCAACTAAAAAAATCAGTAATGGTGAAATGATAGTTGCTGACGGCTTCAAGGGAAAGGTTATAATTAATCCGAATTCGACTGAACTTGATGAATATACAAAAAAGCAGACAGCTTATCTTGAACAAAAGGAAAGCCTTAAAACCTATATAAATAAAGAAACTATAACCGCAAGCGGCGTGAAAAAAGCCGTTTACGCAAATATCGGCAGACCGGAGGACGTGCACAATGTTTTGCAAAACGGCGGTGAAGGTATCGGACTTTTCAGAACAGAATTTTTATTTATGGACAGGAACAGCGAGCCTACCGAGAATGAGCAGTTTGAAGCCTATTCAACCGTAGCAAAGGTAATGGATAATCACGAGGTTATTATCCGCACGCTTGATATCGGCGGTGATAAGGATATTCCCTATCTGAATATCGAAAAGGAAGATAATCCATTTTTAGGCCATCGTGCTATACGCTTTTGTCTTGACAACCGTGAGCTTTTCAAAAATCAAATCCGAGCAATACTTCGTGCAGCAATCTATGGCAATATTAAAATTATGCTGCCGCTTGTAACCTGTCTTGAAGAAGTACACGAAGCAAAAAAAATCATCATTGAATGCGAAAAAGAATTATCTGATAAGAACATAGAATATAAAAGTGTCTCACTCGGTGTTATGATAGAAACACCATCTGCAGTGCTGATATCGGATATACTTGCACAAGAGGTTGACTTTTTTTCAATAGGCACAAATGATTTGACCGGCTACACAATGGCAGTTGATCGTGGTAACCCCAAGGTTTGCCGACTATATGATTCAATGCAGCCGTCTGTTCTCAGAGCTATTGAAATGACAATTAATCATGCAAAGCAGGCAGGTATACCTGTAGGCATGTGTGGTGAGGCAGCAGCAGATACAAGACTTATACCCAAGCTGATTGAATGGGGACTAGATGAATTTTCTGTTACTCCAAGCAGTATTCTGCAAACAAGAAAAGCTATTTGTGAATACAATTAAGCTATTCTTTATATAAAAAAGCCTATTGAAAAAATTTTTCAATAGGCTTTTTTTATATTTATTCAATTACTCACTATCTATACTATCATATGACTTACGCTTTTCGATAACCGCATTATGAATATCCTCTTTTGTTTTGCCTGTCAGCTTATAGAAGAAGAAAGGCACACCTGCAAGGAACATCATAAGACCATGGAAGATTGTATAGAAGAACAGCATCCAAACTTTAGTCTCAAAGCTCTGTCCTGTGCCATCCTCCATACCTTGGATATATCCGCAGATTGAGTTTGAACCATAAAGAATTTTTGGTGCAAGACCACCGGCAATAGTACCGGAAATCATTGTACCTATACCGATAACAAACGGAAGTGAGGCATCAAGTCTTTTGCCTGTTTTAAGCTCAATATCCTCAAGCACATCTGCCTGGAACATTGTCGGGAGAAGATTTGACGCACCGAACTGTAAACCAATCAAGAAAAGGAATACAACAAATATAATCTGAAGTGCAGCTCCGCCGTTTTTGAAATATATATAACCAACCACAAAGGCTGCAGTATTAATGATAACAGAATAAATACCGCTTGCGATATAAAGCACCTTTGAGTTGAATTTCTTAAGAAGGAAGTTGATAACAAGCATACCTACTGCTGTACCAATACCTGTCGGCAAACCGAAAAGAAGGAACTTGCTTGAGCTGCCTAGAAGTGCTGCAGCAAGGAATACACCCATATATGTAGCAATACCTCTGAAGCTCTTTAAAAATTCAGATACAATAATTGCCCATGCATACTTATTCTTGATAATATCAGCAAAGCCCTCAAGCGGATTCTTCTTTTCATTATCATAAGCAATACGCTCTCTTGTCATTTTAATACCAATCAGCATTGTAAGAATACCGACAACGCCGCAGAGTGCAGCACCGATAATATATTGTGCGCTGGCATCCTTGACAAAAATTGCAATAACAAGCACAATAACAAGCGGTGCAGAGTTACCAACTGCCGAAACAATACCTCTGAATGACATTACAGTGTCGCGTTCCTTAAGGTTCGGTGTCAATACAACAGCCATACTATTTATTTGATTACCAAAATTAGTCGCGATTGCCCAGCCAACAGCAATTGTTACAAGATAAATCATAAGGATTGTACCTGTTAAACCCTGTGGCACCCAGAAGCTGAGCAGAAGCAAAACACCTAACGGTATCGCTGCAAGCAATACAAGCGGTCTGAACTTACCTTTTTTACCGACTGAACGTCCGTCAATATACATCGCAATAAAGAAATTCAGTACAAAAGGAATAATACTTGTTAAAACATTGAAGAGTGATGCCTGATCCTCTGTAATTTTCAAAACGTCAACAAGATAGGCATTACGATATGAGCCTACCATACCTGTCATATTGGTGTAGAAGAATACTGCAACCAGATATGCAATAAATTCAGCAGGCTTTAAATGCTTTTTATCCTGCACATTTACATTGATTTCATTTCCTGACATAAATTTTTACCCCTTATAAATCATTTACGGTTAATTTCCAACACCGTATTATAATCCCTTTGCTTTTCATCCCCTATCATTGAAAGAACAAAGGTATCAATGTCTGCAAGTATCGGATTTTCAGCACCCATCTTTTTCTCAATAATATGAGTAACGGGATGCAGTCTTTTCAGAAGCTTTTCCATAGCATTATACATCGGCGTGCCCTTAACATAAGGCTCATTACCGATAAATATATTACGCACAAGCTCAATACCGACATCCTTTGCAAGCATATTTTCAATACTCTTATCAACCCTGAAGCAAAGCAACCTGCCCAACTTTTTCAGCGTGAATTTGTCAAGAATTTTCTTTGCCGGCGCAGGGAGTATTTCATCCATTTTCCAATCAATCATTCTGTCAAAACGCCACTGAAAATATTCAGCTGCGGTTTTTCCGTCCTTGTCATAATCAAAATCATTAATGGTATATGACTTGATGGCAAGAGTATTGTTATCCTCAAAGGTAACCTTTCTGTAAGCACACGGACAGCCAACAAAGCAGCCTGTCTGCACATCGGTGATCGTGTTACCCATCTTGGTAGTATAATCCGTAACTGCCTGTGCGTGCATATGACCGGTGAAAATCAGATCAAGCCCCGCATCTGCAAGTGTTGTTGCAACATTTTCCCAATCAGTCAGCTTAGCATCGCCAATCAGGTTCATAACGGCTGAGAAAGGCAAAAGCGGATAATGTGTCATTGCGAATATGTAATTACCACTTTCGTGAGCCTCTTTAATCTGCTCAAGCGCCCACTGCATCTGATTATCCCAAATACCCTTGAAGTCCTTGCAGTCACCGTCACAATTGAGAGCAAGCAGCCTTATTCCGTCTGCAAGCTGTGCAACATAGCTCATACTTTCCTTGTGCTCACTTATTGCACTGCCAAAGCCAAAATCCTTATAAAAATCTCTCAGTTCGTCTCTTGGCATACCCTTGACAGGTATGATCTTATCGCCATCAAATTCAGCAGGCTCACCATCTTCGCAATAATCGTGACGTGCTGTAATAATGTAAATCCTTTTCCCCTGTTCGGCAAGCCTATAAAGCCTTTCCCTGAAGCCTACATGACTCTGATACTCGCCACGGTAAACAAGGTCGCCGGGAATAAGAATAACATCCGTATCCTTATCCTGTGCTATCTGCTCAAAGCCTGCATCAATAATAGCAGGTGTTTCAGCAACACATTTTTGGTCCGTCCTGCTCCTTTGCTCATATGCGTCACCCGTACGTTTAAACGAGCTATCATAGTAGTGAGTATCGGTTACAAGAAAAAAGGAAAATGGTTTTGCCATATTTTCATCCCCTTTACTACCTAATAATATACAACTTTTGTCTGAATTTTTAAACAGATAAAATCACAAACAATGTTAGTATTATCACCGTAATCGACTTGCGTCTATTTTCTTGCTTTTTTTCTGAATTCAAGCGGAGAACAACCAATTGCATTTTTAAAGCTGGATGAAAAATACTGCTGGTCTGCATAGTGCAATACTTTTGATATATCACCTATGCTCATATTTGTATGTATAAGATATACCTTAGCAGCATCAATTTTTCTTTCAAGATAATACTGATATGGCGTCATGCCATATTCCTCTTTAAAAATGTTAATAATATAATTCTTCGAATAATTAACATCTGCACAAAGATCATCAAGATTAAAATGACTCTCTACAGATTCATCAAGCATTCTTTTTATTTTATGAGCAATATTATCATTATCCATTTCAACCCTGTTTCTGATATACATAAAAATCTGCATAAGCTCAAGACTTACAGCACTCAAAATTTTATCATAGCTTATATCCTGTTTCGCAAGACGAACTATGCTTTCAAAATGGGGCTTAACATTACAGTTCTTGAACAAATATGTGTTATCAGGCAAATAGCATTCTGCCATTGTTTGTGCAAGTTTGCCGTCAAACACAATCCACAGCTTATGCCAAGGATTTTTTGCATCAGGGAAATATTTATGATCACTGCCAAGCTTTAAAAAGAAAACATCATTTTTCTCAGGGGTAAGGTGCTGACCATCAATATCCAGGGTTCCGCTGCCATCAATAATATACTCAAGTGCCATCATATCAGAATTCTTACGTTCTATTCTGAAAGTATCATCACAATAAGTCTCACCTACTATAAGCACCTGCATCGGGTCATTATCCGAAATAAATGACACAAAGTTTTTAAAATCTTCCTTCATCATAGTAATAATCCTAACATTTTATTCAATTTTTTCTATTCTAATTAAAATTAAAATGTGATAATTTATTAATAACACAAAAACTGCAATAATGCAAATATTATTTTTTGGAGATAAAAAATGAACATCATTAAACAAGACAATAATATCTTTATTCTCGAAACAGAGAATACACATTATGTAATAGGTATTGATGAAATCGGTTATAATCACCATATCCATTGGGGTAAAAAATGCAATCCTGCTGACTATTATATCAATGATATCGGTGATGAAAATTCAAACCACACAATGCTGGACGAGTACAGACAGGAGCTGACACCATTTGGCCAGACTATGTACCGTGACTGCGATATTAAAGCCGAATTTGATGACAAGTGCCGTGAAATTAACCTTGAATATATCGGCTCAAGCTCTACAAAGGATACACTGTCTCTAACATTTGCTGACAAGTATTATCCGCTTGAGATTACACTGCACTATCAGATTTTTGAGGGACTTGATATAATCAAGCGTTACTCTACACTCAAAAATACGGGCACAGGAAAAATCTGTTTTGAAAGAATTTCAAGCGCTCAGTTCAATCTGCCGTCAGTAAAGCCATACACTTTCAGAAATACAAACGGCGCCTGGGGCGGTGAATTTATTGAAAGCAATAATATCCTTGACGGCGGCTATACAATATTTGAAAGCCGCAGAGGTGCATCAAATCACAATAATTCCCCATATTTTATCGCATATCAGAATGCTGATGAAAATACCGGTGATGTGTACTTTGCATCACTTGCATACAGCGGCAATTTCAAGGTAAGCTGCTCAAGGGATTTATACGGTGTTACACGTGTAGTTGTGGGTATGAATGACTTTGATTTTTCACATACCTTAAATGGCGGTGAAAGCCTTGATACTCCACCTGTTTACTGCGGATACACACAGGGCTTTGGCGATATGACAAGACAGATGAACCGTTTTTGCGTTAATCATCTTCTTCCAAAGCAGTTTAATAATGAAACACTGCCGGTACTCTATAATTCGTGGGAGGCAACGGAATTTGCCGTAAATGTAAAGCAGCAGACTGAGCTTGCAAGGCTTGCAGCAAAAATGGGTGTCGAGCTTTTTGTCATGGATGACGGATGGTTCGGACAGCGTAAAAATGACCGTGCCGGACTCGGTGACTGGTATGTTAATAAAGAAAAATTCCCTAACGGACTGGATGAATTAATTAATGCTGTCAATGAGCTTGGCATGGATTTCGGCATCTGGGTTGAGCCTGAAATGGTGAATGCCGACAGTGATTTGTTCAGAGCACATCCCGATTGGGCATATCATTATCCAAACAGAAAGGCGTGCGAGCTCAGAAATCAGCTTGTACTCAATATGACAAGAGAGGATGTTCAGGATTACATATTCAATGTACTTGATGACCTGCTCTCCAACCACAACATAAAATATGTCAAGTGGGATATGAACCGTCCGTTCTCTGAAACCGGCGCAGAAAACCTTGAAAATCCCAAAATGTATTCCTATCTGCATACTATGGCGGTATATAGTATAGTTGACAAGCTTAAGGAGCTGCATCCTGATGTTGCTATTGAGAGCTGTGCATCAGGCGGCGGACGTTGTGACCTCGGTGCACTATCCCACTATGATCAGGCATGGACGAGTGATAATACCGATGGCATAGACAGAATGACTATCCAGAAGGGCTACTCACTCTTAAGACCAACCAAAACGATGCGTGCATGGGTAACAGACATTGCCGGCATAAATAAGCCTTGCTCACTTGATTTCCGCTTTGCAGTTGCCATGCAGGGTTCACTTGGTATCGGCGGCGACCTTACAAAATACAGCGTAGAAGATTTGGAAATCTGCAAAAAGAACATTGAAATTTACAAGCAGATACGTGATATTGTTCAGTTCGGCGACCTTTACAGAGTTCTTGATATTGAAAAGGACGAAGTGCTGCTCAATCAGTATGTAAGCGAAGATAAATCAAAGGCTGTCGCTTTTCTGCTTGCAAACGGCACAAGATTCTATAAAAAGAGAATCCCTGTTTGCTTTAAGGGTCTTGATGATAATAAGCAGTATAAATTAACCGTTCAGAATAAAACCTATGAAAAAAGCGGTGCTTATCTTGCTGCTATCGGTATCCCGCTCCATATCCGCGGTGTGGATTATAATGAAGTAATACAAATTGAAGAGGTATAATAGAAAGTCCTGAACATTATGTATGTTCAGGACTTTTGTTATTGGTTCAAATTTTTTAAATTTACTCTTGATTATTTGAAATGTGTCTGCTATAATAGCACTGATCCACTTTAAAGCGACGAGACTTTAAAGTGCTAAAGCGAATGAAGTATTATTAAAGTGAGGTTAATATTATGAACGCAAGAAAAGGTAATCTTATGTCTGTGCGTACAGACGTTAAGGTATTGGATGCCACAATACGTGACGGCGGTCTTTGCAACAATTTTGAATTTACAGACGAATTTGTAACAGAGCTTTACAAGACAAACATCAAATCAGGTGTTGATTATATGGAATTCGGCTATCGTGCATCAAAAAATCTTTTTGACCCAAAGGATTACGGCAAATGGAAGTTCTGTGACGAGGCTGACATCAGAAGTATCGTCGGTGATAATATTTCCGATATGAAAATTGCGGTTATGGCAGATGTAGGCAGATGTGATTTTAAAGAGGATTTCCTGCCTAAATCAGAATCAGTTGTTGATATGGTTCGTGTTGCATGCTATATTCACCAGATTCCGGCTGCAATTGAAATGATTGAGCATTTTAACAATCTCGGCTACGAAACCACCTGCAACATTATGGCAATCAGCCAGGCAAATTCCGAGCAGGTTGAGGAAGCACTTGAAATGCTTGGCCAGAGCAAGGTTGATGTTATCTATCTTGTTGACTCATACGGCTCACTCTATCCCGAATCAGCAGGCAAGCTTGCTGCAAAATATCTTGAAATCGGCGAGAAATACGGCAAGGCAATCGGCTTCCACGCACATAACAACCAGAATCTTGCCTTTGCAAATACAATTGAAACATTATCATTCGGTGTATCTTATCTCGATGCAACTGCATCAGGTATGGGCAGAGGTGCAGGCAACTGTGCAATGGAGCTGCTCCTCGGCTTCCTTAAAAACCCCAAGTATAATCTTTACAGCCTGCTCACCTTCCTTGAAAAATATATGATTCCGCTCAAAGCAAGCGGTGTAGTATGGGGCTATGATGTACAGTATATGCTCACCGGTCAGCTTAACCGCCATCCACGCGAAGCAATGGCATTTACAGCTGACAAGAGAATTGATTACTGCGAATTTTACAAAGGTTTGCTTGACAACGACTAATCGTCGTATTATAATAAAAAACAACTTAATAAGTCAGGGGTGCTGAATTTATTCGGCTGAGATTATACCCTTTGAACCGTACGTTAGCACGAACGGCAAAGACTATGTAATTAGCATAATTGCACCCTATTCCGACAGCTTTGTCCGAATAGGGTTTTCTTTTTTCTTTTGACTTGTTAGGAAATTTTAGCCAAAGAAAAGTCGAACAAAATAAGGTTTAAATCAACAAATTTTCGCTTATACGTCGTTAAATTTTTATCGAATACAAAAGTATGCGATAAAAATTATGTCTTGTCTAACCAAAAATTTGAATGATTTAAACTGCACTGCACCTAAAACAATCAGTTTTTTGTGCATAGCATCCATTTCTTTGACGCAGGTATACTAGCGTATATCAAGGCAAAAAATGATGCTTGGTGCGGAAAACTGATTGTTTTAGGCTATTGGGTTCAACTCTTATTTGGCTTAGAAAGGAGTGCTGTTTATGAAAGCGAGTGTTGCAATTCAGGTTTTACCTGATGTTCAGAGCGAGGATGAGCTTATCCGCATTGTGGATGAGGTTATCGCCTACATCAAAAGCACAGGTCTTAACTGCTATGTAGGTCCGTTCGAAACAACCATCGAGGGCGAAAGCTATGACGAGCTTATGGAAATTGTTGCAAACTGTCAGAAGGTTGCAATAAATGCCGGCTGTCCGAGCGTCAGCGCTTATGTTAAGGTTGTTTACAACCCTGAAGGCGAGGTTCTCACCATTGACAAAAAAGTTACAAAGCATCACCAATAAAGCTGCACCGGCTGCAGCAATTGCCACGGTGCTGATAATATGGTATGTCTGCTGTGAAGGTGAGGTTGTTCCTGCTTATATGCTGCCGTCACCTGCTGATGTATTAAATGCTTTTGCCGCTAATTTTTCAATTATGATAGAGCAGGCAAAGGTAACACTACAGGAGGCAGTTTACGGACTTGGTATAGGAATTGCACTTGCATTTATTGTGGCAACTCTTATGGACAGATTTTCATTTTTATATAAGGCAATCTATCCAATCCTTATCATAACACAGACAATACCAACCATTGCAATTGCACCGCTGCTTGTTTTGTGGATGGGCTTTGGCATGGCACCTAAAATTACACTTATCACATTAACCACCTTTTTCCCTATTTCCATTGGACTGCTTGAGGGATATCAGTCAGCCGATATTGACGAAATCAATATGATGCGCTCAATGGGAGCAAACAGATTTCAGATATTCAGACACATTAAGCTGCCTGCTGCAGCACCGTCGTTTTTTTCAGGACTGAAAATTTCGGCTGCATACGCTGTTGTAGGTGCTGTTATATCCGAGTGGCTCGGCGGTTTTAATGGGCTTGGTGTTTATATGACAAGAGTACAAAAGGCATATGCCTTTGACAAGATGTTTGCCGTGATTGTATTTGTATCGGCAATCAGTCTGCTGCTTATGGCACTTGTCAGCCTGCTGCAAAAAATTGCAATGCCCTGGCAAAAAAAGAAAAAGGAAATATAATTATGAAATTAAAAAAATTAATAGCCGCACTTATGGCGGTTGTGCTTATCATCAGCCTTGCTGCGTGCAGCAAAGCCAATGATAATAATGATAGCAAAACAACAGATAACACAGAAAAAACAAAACTCACAGTCTGCCTTGACTGGACACCGAATACAAACCACACAGGCATGTATGCTGCATTGAAAAACGGTTATTATGATGAAGCCGGCTTGGATGTAACAATCGTTCAGCCGCCTGAAAACACAGGTGCTGTTCAGGTTTGTGCATCGGGTCAGGCTCAGTTTGCAGTTGAATTTCAGGATACACTTGCACCTGTATTCACATCTGACACACCACTTGGTGTAACAGCAGTTGCCGCTCTTCTTCAGCATAACACATCAGGTATTATGTCAAAGGCCGGTGAGGGTATGGATACTCCTAAGGGCCTTACAGGCAAAACCTATCTCACATGGGATTCACCTGTTGAGCAGGCAATGATGAAAAATGTTATAAACGGTGACGGCGGCAATTGGGAGGATGTTAACCTGATTCCTAATGTTGTTACCGACGAGGCACAGGATGTTAACAACAATCCTGACCACGCAATATGGGTATTCTATGCCTGGAGCGGTATCAATGCAAAGGTGAATAATATCGATGTTGATTACTTCTATTTTAAGGACATTAACGAAACCTTCGATTACTACACACCTGTTCTTATTGCAAACAACGATTTTCTGTCTGCAAATCCCGATACAGCAAAGGCATTCCTTGCCGCAACCCAAAAGGGATATGAATACGCAATTAACAATCCCGAGCAGGCTGCACAGATTCTTATAGATTCTGATGAAACAGGTTCACTCACTGGCAGTGAAACGCTTGTATTTGAAAGTCAGAAATGGATTGCAGATCAGTACATTGCAGATGCTGAAAAATGGGGATATATTGACCCTCAGCGCTGGGACAGATTTTATGCTTGGCTGTGGGACAATCAGCTTGTTGAAAAGGAACTGCCTGCAGGCACAGGTTTTACAAACGATTATCTTTCATAAATTATGGATATTTTAAAAGTCAAAAACATTACAAAAAGCTTTGATAACAAAGAAATAATCAAGGATGTAAGCCTTACAGTAAAAAAAGGTGAGCTTATCGGTCTGCTCGGAATGAGCGGCTGCGGCAAAACAACGCTGTTCAATTCCATTTCGGGAATTCATATTCCCGACAGCGGAACAATTGAGCTTGCAGGAAGGGATATAACCGGCAAGCCCGGTCACATCAGCTATATGCTGCAAAAGGATTTGCTTTTGCCATACAAGAAAATTATTGATAATGTGTCGCTTCCTCTTCTGCTGTCCGGTATGAAAAAGAAGACCGCACGCAAAAAGGCAAGCGCGCATTTTGCCGAATTCGGAATTGAGGGAACAGAGAATAAATATCCCTCAGAGCTTTCAGGCGGTATGCGTCAGAGAGCGGCACTTTTGCGCACATATCTTGCCTCCGACGGCGTAGCCCTTCTTGACGAGCCATTCAGTGCACTGGATACCATCACAAAGCATTCCATGCACGGCTGGTATCTATCTGTAATGGAAAAAATTGAGCTTTCAACCATATTCATAACTCACGATATTGACGAGGCGATTATCCTTTCCGACAGAGTGCTGATTATGTCAGGTTCACCGGGAAGAATCACCGATGAAATCGTCATCAATGCACCTAAGCCGAGGGGTAATGATTTTACACTCACTCATGAATTTATTGAATATAAAAAGCAGATCATTTCAAGCCTTGGTGTTACATCGTATTAGTAATAAATAAAATAACCTCATAGAGTATCTGAACTCTGTGAGGTTTTTATTTTGCTATTTGCTGTACCAATAATTGAAGTCAATATACTTACTGCCATTGCCTTCAGTCTGTCCTGTTTTTGAATACTGCCATATCGTATAGTCAATATCATAGGTTACTTTCTCGTTATAATCTGCCGCCCAGATAATGGTATTGTCATTTATATCTTTTAAATTGATATTATTTTTCAGCACTGACGAGGACGCATAAAGACCTGATATATAGCCCTTATCCTCAACCCTGTCACAAAACGCTTTTATTATTTTCGTATTATCCTTTGCACCAAAATGCTTATCTGCAAGTCTGCCTGTATGAATGCCGCTTTCATCCGTCGGATATTCAAAATCAATCACAACGGGCAGTGCAGGGTCATAATGCTTTATCATTGAAAGTACAAAATCAGCCTCTGCCTTTGCCTCTTTTTCGCTCACTGCCTGTGTATAAAAATACACACCAAACGGAATACCTGCCTTTTGTGCAGCCTTGAGATTCTCCTTTGCATATTTATCCTCACAGACATCACCATTACCATAGCCGCGGTAGCCCACACGAATAAAGGCAAAATCAAATTCATCTGCAAGCTTTTGCCAGTCAAGCTCACCGTTATGCTCAGACACATCTATGCCCTGTGCAACATCTTTGCCGAAATCATATATTGTCTGCGGCTCTTTTCTGTGTGAATTTGAAATCGCGATTAATGATATAATAATTGCTTCAATAAGTGCAAATATTATTCCGAAAATAAGCCTTTCCGGCTTTAATTCGATTTTGTTTTTTTCATTATTTTTACTGCTGCTTTTCTTTTTGCTTT
>JAIDVA010000159.1 GCA_029059925.1 Eubacterium sp.
ATATATGACCAAGAAATGGACAATTTTTCAATATTTTTTTATTAATACTGTTGCAATTTGTTTATAATTAGTTTATAATTTATTTGTATGTAATTGTGTAAAAAGCAATATATTGCTAAGCACACATTTAAGGAGGAAAAATTATGTCAAAGAAAACCGTATTCATTACCGGCGGTACCGGTAATATGGGCTGGGCAGCTGTGCAGGAAATGCTTAAGCACCCAAGCGACATCAATATCAAGATGCTTGCTCGTAAAAGCCCAAAGAACGAAGAGAAGTTAAAGAGTCTTATGGCTAAGCCAAACATAAAGATTGTTTGGGGTGACCTTACTGATTACGACTCAATCCTTGAGGGTGTAACAGGCTCTGATTATGTTCTTCATATTGGTGGTATGGTATCACCTACAGCTGACTGGAAGCCATACAGAACACAAAAAACAAATATCGGTGCTGCTGAAAGCATCTGCAAGGCTGTGCTTGCTCAGCCTGATCCTGATGCAATCAAGGTTTGCTACATAGGTACTGTCGCTGAAACAGGCGGACGTAACTACCCTATCCACTGGGGACGCTGCGGTGATCCGATTAAGATTTCTATTTATGACCATTATGCAATTTCAAAGGCTGTTGCTGAGCGTACATTTGTTGAGAGTGGTATCAAAAATTGGGTTGTAATGCGTCAGTCAGGTATTCTTTATCCAAACATCTTAAAGAATATGGATCCTATTATGTTCCATGTATGTATCAACGGTGTGCTTGAGTGGTGTACAGTTGAGGATTCAGGACGTCTTATGTGTAATCTTGTTCTTGAAGATAAGGCTGGTAATCTTGGTTCTGACTTCTGGAATCATTTCTATAACATCGGTTCAGGTAAGGAATACAGAATTTCTAACTATGAGTTTGAGCAACTTCTTCTTGGCACACTTGGCCTTGCAGGTCCTGAAAAGCTTTTCGATCCTAACTGGTTTATCACAAAGAATTTCCATGGTCAGTTCTATGCTGATGGCGATAAGCTTGAGGAATTCCTCCACTTCCGTGAGAATCTTCCTGTTCAGGATTACTTCAACAGACTTGCTACACAGGTTCCTTTCTATTTCACAATCCCAAGATATCTTCCTAAATCTCTTGTTGCAGCTGCAGCAAAGCCATTTATGAAGAAGATTGCCGCAACTCCTGGTTTTGGTACTCTTGATTGGGCTGAAAAAGATGATAAGGTTCGTATGAGTGCTTATTTTGGCTCAAAGGCTGAATGGGAGAAGATTCCTACAAAGTGGGAAGATTATGAAATCATTAAGTTTGATAAAGACAACAGTGCTGCTGAGCAGTTCAAGCTTGACCATGGTTATGATGAGTCAAAGCCTGAATCAGAGCTTGACATTGATGATATGAAGAGCGCTGCTAAGTTCCGTGGCGGTGAATGCTTAAGCGAAACAATGACTAAGGGAGATCTTGCTACAAAGCTTAAGTGGAAATGCGGACTTTGCGGTGCAGAGTTTGAAGCATCACCTGCTCTTATTCTTCTTGGCGGTCACTGGTGCCCAGAGTGCTATATCCCACAGAAGGAATGGAACTATGATGAAATCGCTAAGACAAATCCATTCTTTGCTCAGGTTTGGTACCCAAGCCACACTAAGGAAGAGCATAACGTTTATAAGTTTGATGATCTTTTCCATATTGATGGTGTTAAATGGGACGACATTAAGAGATAATAACATTAATCCCACAGCAAAAGCTGTGGGATTTTTTACGTTCAATCAATCTTATTGAAAATAAATTTACTGCGTGTTATATTATATATAATCAAATATATGAGGTGTTTATATTGCCAAGCTCAATAAAGGATTATCGCAATTTAATTGAACAGCCGTGGGGCAAAATGTTTTATGAATTAATCTATCATCAGCTGAATATAAAAGATGATGATAGATTGAATATTCTTGACTTTGGTGCAGGTTTTTGCGTAACAGCAGATTATTATGCCGCTAATCACAATGTAACTGCCGTTGAGCCTAATAAAGAAATGTACAGTCTAAGAGTTAATAATAATAATTATGTACTTATATAAGATGA